>NZ_RZSJ01000684.1:0-3051 GCF_003998025.1 Mesorhizobium sp. M8A.F.Ca.ET.021.01.1.1 | reverse complement strand
CCTTTGGCGAGGTCTCGCTGCTGATGAACAATGCCGGCGTCGGCGACAATCCTGGAAAGCCCTGGGAAAACCGCGATGGCTGGAAGCGGCTGCTCGACATCAATTTCTGGGGCGTCGTGCATGGCGTCGAAGCCTTCGCGCCGCGCATGCTGGCGGCGGCCAAGCCGGGCCTGATCGTCAACACCGGCTCCAAGCAAGGCATCACCACGCCGCCCGGCAACCTCGCCTACAATGTTTCCAAGGCTGGCGTGAAGACCTTTACCGAAGGCCTGGCGCACGCGCTAAGGAACGAGCCCGGCGGCCGCCTGTCGGCGCATCTGCTCATCCCCGGCTTCACCTATACCGGCCTCACCGAAGGCGCGACGGAAAAGCCCGCTGGCGCCTGGACGGGTGAACAGGTCGTCGATTTCATGCTGGAATCGCTGGTCAGGCGCGACTTCTACATCCTGTGCCCGGACAATGAGGCGGCGCGGCCGCTGGACGAAAAGCGCATGGCCTGGGCAATCGGCGACATTATCGAAAACCGTCCTGCCCTGTCGCGCTGGCATCCCGACCACAAGGACGCATTCGCGGCGTTCATGAAAGGCTGAGCTTCAAGCCGCGCTCTTTTTCGCGCCTCGCTTCTGGGCAACCGCCTTCTTTGCCGCCGTGGTTGCGATCTTCTCGTCGTGCCGCTTAGCGGCTCGCTCGCATTTGGCGCGGATCTCCTCGACCTCGGATTCGGTCAGGTGTTCGATGCCGATAAAGTTGTTGTGGCCCTCGCTGACCCGGATCAATTCGTCGAGCTTGGCCTGGATCGCCGCGCCGTCACGGTTCTGGGTGGTCTGGATGAGGAACACCATCAGGAATGTAATGATGGTCGTGCCGGTGTTGATCACCAGTTGCCAGGTGTCCGAGAAACCAAAGACCGGCCCGCTAACCGCCCAGACGATGACGACCAGGCAGCAGCCGGCAAAGGTCAGCGGCAGGCCGGTTATATGGGCGACCCAGTTGGCGGCCTTGGTGAAAAGCTTTTCCATGTATCGAGCGCCCTCAATGTTTGCGGCATTGAGAAACAAGCGGCGGACCTTTGGGTTCCCATCGAGAACCGAATGTAACCGGCGCAATTGAATGCACGCTCAGCGCGCATTCGGCGCAAAACACACCTTATCGGTTCAATGTCATGGTAACCGTGCAGGCAAAGAGCCTGTTCCTCCGCTTCACAGCGGTTTACCTCCAGCCCCTTCCGCCGCGCCACCCCCGCATGGCGGAAGGGGCTTCATTCCGGAAAGCGCGAAGAATAGTTCCCCGAAGAGCCAACTCGCACCCAGACAGCCGGCCGCTTCACTTACCCGCAAGGCATTGGCCTGTTGATACTCTGCACGGTCGCGACGGCCAGGCCCTGCCGTTCTCTGCCGGAACTCAAACGGCGTCGTTTTCCCAGCGGTCGAGGAAGGCCTCGATCGGCATCGCCTGCATGTCGGGAACCGCCCTGGCGAGTTTTTCGACCGGCCAGTCCCACCAGGCGAGAGCATCGATGCGCGCCGCTATTTCGGGGGCAAAGCGCGGCTTGATCGGCTTCGCCGGCACGCCGGCGACGATGGTGTAGGACGGCACGTCCCGCGTCACCACCGCATTGGCGCCGATGACCGCGCCATTGCCGATGGCGATGCCAGGCAAGATGACCGCGCCGTGGCCGATCCAGACATCATGGCCGATGGTCACGGCCTTCGAGCGCCGCCGCTCGCGGAATGCCGCATCGACGCCCAGCCAGCGAAAATATTCGTTCGGCCGATAGCTGACCTTGTGCTGGGTCAACCGCTCGATCGGATGTTCCAGCGCATTAATGCGGCTGTTGGCGGCGATCGAGCAGAATTTGCCGATCGTCGTATAGATCGCCTCGGCATGGCGTTCGAAATAGGAGAAGTCGCCGACGATGACCTCGCGCAGCACGACGCGTTCGCCGATCGCGGCGTAGCGGCCGAGCTTGCAGCCCTTCATCTCCGCGGTCGGGTGGATGCGCGGCTCAGGGTCTTTCGCGACGAGATCTTCGGAACGGTCCATGCCGGCGGCTTTACGCCGTGATGATTGGTCCCGCAAGCCGGGGCCGATCATCGGTCAGAACAGGACCAGGAAGACGTTCGCCCGCCTATTTCGGTTTGCCCTTGCTCCACACCACGTTCTGGCCGTAGAGCGGCACGGTCGTGACCGACATTTTGGCCGAGCCGTTCTGCACCTGGCGTGAATGCGACAGATAGATCAGCGTTTCGTTGGCCTTGTCGTAGATGCGGTTTACCACCTGCTTCTTCCAGATCAGGCTGATACCTTGCTTGAACACCTCCTCGCCGCCTTCGCTCGTATCAATATCGCCGATCGTGATCGGACCTGTCTGACGGCAGGAGATCGAGGAATCGCTGGGATCCTCGAACCAATTGCCCTTGTGCAGGCGGTCGATGACGCTGCGATCGAAATAGGAAACGTGGCAGGTGACACCCTCCACTTTCGGATCCTTGATCGCCTCGACGATGATGTCGTTGCCGATCCAGTCAACGCCGACCTTGCCGACTTCCTCGGCAACGGCGCTGCCGGCGCCAAGCACGACGCATGCGGCCAAGGCGCGGCCGATCAGTTTTCGCCCGGCCAGTTCGAGCCCAATCAGTTCGAGCAAAGAAGCCTCCTCGGTTCGAGTTGCCGGTCTCAGGTGGTGCAGACTGTGCGGCTTTGCAAGCAGATGGGTCAACACCACAACGGTTGCGGCAACGCGGCACTTTGCCTGCGCGGGGCCGAACCGCTAAGACTGTGGCCGAACAAGGCGCGCATGGTTTGGCCGGCGCCCCATGACGTTACAGACGGACATTTCTGATGATGCGTTCTATCCTGGTCGGCATTCTCGTTCTGATGGCCGCCGGCATCGGCTGGCTGACCTTCGACTGGTATCGCGGCCACTATGGCGGCGAACCGTTCGGCGCGCCCTTCACCTTGGTCGACCAGAAAGGCGCCCCGATCACCGAGGCTGCTTTCCGCGGACAGCCCAGCGTCGTCTTCTTCGGCTTTACCCATTGCCCCGAAGTC
>NZ_RZSJ01000683.1:0-3060 GCF_003998025.1 Mesorhizobium sp. M8A.F.Ca.ET.021.01.1.1 | reverse complement strand
GGAGGGTGAACAGGAGGGCTGCCAAGATCTGCAAAATGTCGGCGCCCAGTCGGCCCCCCTCTGTCCTGCCGGACATCTCCCCCTCAAGGGGGGAGATTGGCAGCTTCATTGGCGGCGCTCTCTTTCTCAACGTCAGGGATTGGCGAAAGCCAGGAAACAGCTGATCTCCACCCTTGAGGGGGAGGTGTCCGGCAGGACAGAGGGGGGTCCCTTGGCGCCGACGTTTGATGGTCACGGCTCGGCCAGCACGATGTTTTCCACGCCGCCGACATAATAGAACGGCTTCTGCTTCGAAGCGGTCAGCCGCACCACCTCGTGCGAAATGAAATCGGCCAGCCCGAACAGCGTGACGCCGCCATCCGGGGTTCTCGCCTTGCCGCGCAGGCCCTCGAGGATCGAATAGGTGAAGACGCCGTGGCCGAGTTCGGGCAATTCGGCGGCGGTGTTGTTGGCGGCGGTGGCCGAGAAGACGACGATGCGCGCGTCCTGCGCATCCTTTTCCAGCCGCGGATTGAAGGCGTTGGCGGCGTGGCAGGTGTCGAGCAGCATGAAGCGCATGCCTTTGGCCCGCTCGACCGATTTCTGGATGTCGGACCAATCCACCAGCGAAGAGCGCTTCCAGCGCTCGGCGTCCTGTTTGCGGCCATCGGTCGGGATGAAATAGTAATCCTCGTCGATGTTGATGCCGTGGCCGGCTACGAAGATGATGGTGGTGTCGTGCTCGCCAGGCCGGTCGAGGAAATCGGCGAGCTGGTCATCGATCGTGTGCGAGTCCGGTTCCATGATGCTGCCGGCACTGGCGACGGTGTAGGTCTGCTGCGCCTTGTCGGGGCTCTCGTCGAGCGCTTGGCGGTTGACCAGCACCAGCGATTCCATCGACGAGAACAGCGGCGCCGACTTCTGCGCAACCACCTTGAGAAACTCGGTGGCATCGTCGACGGGGTAGCGCAGGTCGCAGGCGTGGCCGGAACAGGCATCGGTCAGGAACGGGTATTTGTCGACACCGATGACCGCGACATAGAGCTTGCCCTTGGCTTGGGCCTTCTCGGCCTTCCTTGCCAGCGTCGTCACGCTGCGCTCGGTCAGATAGCCGTATTCATTGGTGCCGGTGATGCGAATGGTGTTTTGGCCATCCTCGACCGGAACCTCGACGATGGTGTTGTTGCCGTCCACCGAGCGGGCGGTGACGTCGCCGACATTGCGGCTGTTCGAAAGGATCGAGAAGCCGGCGGCATCAGCGCCAGCCTCCCTGGCGCCCGTGATTTCGACCGCGACGTAGCCGTCTCGCACCTTGCTCTGATCGCCGGCGAGGCGGATGCCGAACTCCGGCGGCTTGCGCTGGAGAAGCTTCTGCAACTCGTCGTCGACGCCGGGCCGCATCTCCTTGACCGCCTGCCTGGCGCTGCGCAGGATGATGGCGCGGCGCACCATTCCGGGCTCCAGAGGTATTTCTTCAGCTGGCCGGCGCGGATGAAGCGGCCTTCATGGTCGCGACCCTGGTTGACGTGCCAGCCGATCAGCTTGTCGCCCTCGTCGGAGGAATAGTAATAGCCCTGCGGCATCCAGGCGATCCATTGCGACCCGGCAAAAAACATCGACACGATCAGTTCGTGCGTCTTCAGGTTCCAGAGCCGGAGCGTCTGGTCGGCACTGCCGGTGACCAGCAGGCTGGCCTTTTCGGAGGCGACCATAGCGTTGACCTCGCCGGTGTGGCCGGTGAATTCACCTGATACCCTGGCGGTCGCGGATTTGTACTCCAGCAGCGTGCCGTCATTGCCGCCGGTGATCAGGCCAAGCCCGTTGTCGATCAGCGTGAAGGCGGAATGGGCAAAGCCGTTGGTGGCGTCGTTCTCGATCGTGCGCACGACCTTACCGCCATTGGCGATTTCCAGCACTGCGTTTTCCAGCGCGTCCTTGCCGCCGACCGTGGCGTGCAGCGACCACTGGCCGCTGGTCAGTGTGGCGCGGGCAAACGAGTTTTGCTCCGTCAGCAGCTGGGGGTCGTCGAAGAACCGCTCGGCGGTCGGCAGTTCCAGCTTCTTTTCCAGCGCGCCCATTTGTTCCGGGCAGGCGACGCGCTCGGGGCAGGGGTTGGCATCGCCCCAGCCGATGATGCCGTTCGCCGCGTCGATGCCGACCGCGGTCACCGGCTCCCCCGATCCTTGCAGCAGGGCCTTGCGTTCACCCGTCGCCGGGTCCCAGACCTGGATGGCGTTGCGGGTACCGCCGGCCGTCGCCACCAGCGACCCGTCGGCATTGGCGGCGCTGGCGTAGACTGTGCCGTCATGGCCGGCATAGTCGAGCAGCTTGTCTCCAGTGTCGGTGTTCCAGACGATGGAGCGGTGCTTGTTGGCGCAGCGGTAGCCGCAGGAAGCGATCAGACGTGACCCCTTGGCGAAGGTCAGCGAACCGATGAGGAAATCCTGCTTCGGCATGGCGCGCACCAGAGTGCCGTCAGCCGCACGCCAGATTTGGACCTGCCCGTCCTTGCTGCCGGTGCCAAACTGGCTGCCGTCCTGCGAAACGGCCAGCGCCATGACGCTGACGTCCCGCAGCTGCTCCGCTTCGGCCGGTAAGGCGATCTGCTCGCCCTTCGTGATGTCCCAGAGCCGGATGCCATTGTCCGTCGTTGTCGCCGCCAGTCGGGTTCCCACCGCGGCGAAAGCCAGTTTGTCGATATGCCAGGAATCGGCGTCGAGCTTTTTGTCCAGCGTCCATCCGGCCGTGGATTTGTCGTCCAGCCTCCAGAGATAGACGACGCCATCGGCGCCACCGCCGGCCAGCATCTTTCCATCGGGAGAGAAGGCAAGGTCATAGGTCGCGTAGTCGGCTGCCTTGAGTACGGCCTTCATCTTGCCGGTGGCGAAGTCGAACAGCCTGATGTCGCCATAGGGCGGCCTGTCGCCGAGACCAGCGCCGAAATAGCCGCCGGCGGCGATCGTCTTGCCGTCCGGCGAGACCGCGACCGCGGAGATCTTGCCGTCGTTGCCGTTGCCGAGATAGCCACGGATGGTGCGCAGGCTGACGCCGTTTTGCCAGTCCCAGATACGGATGGTCCTG
>NZ_RZSJ01000682.1:0-3063 GCF_003998025.1 Mesorhizobium sp. M8A.F.Ca.ET.021.01.1.1 | reverse complement strand
GAGCAGGAACTTCTGCACGCCGCCCTGGGAAATCCAGGTGCGGGCAACGGTGGCGCCATCGACCGGCGTGCTGACGAGATAGAGACCGTCCGGCTCGCCTCCCATCGCCGCGGTGACCTCGGACGCATAGCTCGATTGCTTCTCATTGTAGGGCGTGTCGGAGACGATGGTGCCGCCTAGCGCTTTGTAGGCACGCGAGAATTCTGCCACCATGTTGACGCCGAAGTCGTTGTTGACGTGGATGATCGCCAGCTTCTTGAAGCCCTTGTCGATGGCGTATTTGGCGGCGGCCACGCCCTGCAGCGCATCCGAGGTGATGGTGCGGAAGAAGATGCCGTTGGTCTTGCCGTCGCGACCGAGTGTCGTCAGCGTCGGCGAGGATGACGCCGGCGAGACCTGGACGATCTTGGCCGGAGCGGTGACCGAGGTCAGGATCGGAATCGACACCGAGGAAATGATACCGCCGATGATGACCGGCACCTTCTTGACCTGGACCAGCTGGGTCGCGGCGTCGACCGCGATGTTGCCCTGGCTCTGGCTGTCACGGGTATCGGTGACGAGATCGCAGCCGCGCACCCCGCCGGCATCGTTGATGTCGCGGAAGGCCATTTCGACCGACTTGGCGCCGGCCTGGCCATATTCGCCGGCCGGACCGGTCAGTTCCATGACGAGGCCGACGGTGATCTTGCAGTCGGCGGCCTGCGCAGCACCGGCAATCGTGACAAGAGCAAGCGCGGTGGTGAGTTGGAGTATCGTCTTTCTCATTGTTGTTCCCCTTGAGTTACACGAACTGATTTGACGTCTGGAAAGTCTCAGTGTTCCGGCACCTGCAGCCAGGTTTCATGCAGATGCCGCCATTGAACGCCATTGGGCGCCGATGAACTGGTGGTGAAAACGGCACTAGACTGGCGGCGGCTATGCCTGCCGCCACGCGACTGCGCCTCGACGTAGAGGACGACGATCGTATCGCCATCCTGCCATCCGGGCTTGATGTCCTCGATCGAGATGGCGAAGCCGTCGTCGCAAGTGGCGCGGCTGGAGTGCACATGGTCGATCACGGCATCGCGGTCGAGGATCTGGCCGCCTGGTGCGATCATGGTCAAGCCTTCGCCCATGACGGCTTCGAAGCGGCCGAAATCCACTTTGTCGGCCCGCGCGGCGACGAACCAGTCGACGAAAAAGCGGTGCAGGTCGATGATCTCGGCGCTGGCCTGCGAAAACAGCCTGTCGTCGTCCATGGTTTCACACCCGGCCCGCGTTCAGATTGTAATGCATGATCGAGCCGTGGCGGCCGTGGCGGTCACGCTCCAGCGTGTAGACGTCCCCCTCAAGGCCGGTGCCCCGCGCGATGGCGGCGGCAATCCGTGCCCGGTCATCGGCGTCGAGCACGACATCCATGATCTCCGCATTGGCCAGCGCGTGCGCCTGGTTGCGGGCGCCGACGATGACGGCGGCCACTTGCGGCTGCTCCAGCACCCAGGCGCTGGCTATCGTGGCGATGTCGACGCCGTGGCGGTCGCCGACGACCTTGAGTGCCTGGAGCAGTTGCTGGAACAGGTCCCAGCCGCCGAAATCATCGATGATCAGCTTGTATTTGACCAGCGAGCGGTTTTCGAGCGGCGTGACAGGTTCGGCCACGCCAAGCCATCTGTCGCTAAGGAAGCCGCCGGCTACAGATCCGTAGCACAGGAAACTGACACCGTTTTTCTCGGCAAGTGCCGCGAGGCTGTTCGCCGGACGCTGGTCGAGCACCGAATATTGCAGCTGCTGGCTGACCAGCGGAATGCCGGCGGCCAGGATTTCGGCGAGCCGTGGCGTGTCGAAATTTGTGGTGCCGAGATTGCGCACCTTGCCCTCGCGCCGAAGCTCCTCGAGCCAGCCCATCGTCTCGACGTAGCCGGCCATCGCATAATCCCACCAGTGGAACTGGACGAGATCGAGCCGCTCGGTCTTCAGCCGCCGCAGCGACTGGTCGACGATGCCCCTGATATAATCGCGGCTGATGTTGGCCAGCCGTTCCAGGTCGGGCACCAGCTTGGTGTGCACCTTCATTTTGGCCGCCGCATCGAGGCCGCGTTCATTGGCCAGCCGCAACCGCGCGGCGCCGATCAGTTCCTCGACGCCTGTGTAGATATCGGCGCAGTCATAGGTCCAAATCCCAGCATCGAAGGTGGCGATCAGGTCGGTCACCGCTTGGCTCCGATCAATGGCGCCATGGCCGCCGGCCAGTTGCCAGCCGCCTCGTATGACACGTGAGACGGTATAGCCGGGGCTGAGCTCGAAGGCCTTGGCGGTCATGTCCGGTCATTCTCCTTCGGCAGCGGTACGGCCGTGGTTTCGGCATGGCTGAACCGCCGCTTGGCCAGCCTGACGATCCGCAACCGGCTGGCGCAATTGGGATCGGGACAAGCGATCTCGGCGTCCGAGGTCATCCAGTCGTTCCGGTGGGTCGGGCGCTGTTTCGCCGCCAGCAGCGGCAGCACCGCGGCAAGCGAATAGATCGAAAAACCCTGCCCCGCCGGCATCGACAGCATCTCGCCCTTGAGCTCGAAATAATCGCCGGCCTTGGCGCCGCAGTAGATCGGTTTGCCCTCGGGGATGACCGCCTCGACGCGAAGATCGAAGAGCTCGAAACTGTCGTCGCGTTCAGCCATTCAACCCTCCACCAGGCTAAAGGTGATTTCGCAGGCGCCGTTACGCCGGATCACCCCACACGCGGCGGCGAATTGATCGCGCTCCTCGGCAAGCACCTGCGCCACCACGCTGCCGGCCAGCCAGCCGATCGGGAACAGAAGCCGAGCACCCTGCCAGTAGAACAGGCCGATGTCGAAGATGGCATTGGGATTGCCGCCCCACATGCGTGGCGGCACGTAGGACAGCACGATGTCGCCCGGCTGCGGCGTCAGCGTCGCGTTCTCCGCCGGCAAGGGCTTGGCATAGGTTTGGCCTTCAAGATCGGCGGCGGGAACCGGACAGGAAATCTCCGGTCCCGTCCACATCGCGTGGATGCCGGGGACGACGCGTGGCGTGGCCAGATACGCCGTGAGAAAGGCGGCGTTTTCC
>NZ_RZSJ01000681.1:0-3069 GCF_003998025.1 Mesorhizobium sp. M8A.F.Ca.ET.021.01.1.1 | reverse complement strand
AGGCAAAGCCGTGGGCGAAAAAACCCAACAAGCCGAAATTCGAAAATACCGGCGCGCCGAAGCACAAGAAGACGAAGAAGCGTCCGTCGTAAGACCGACGCGAAAGCCGCGGATTTTGCGTCAGGCCGTCTCGGAATGTTGGCGGGCCGCGCTTTCCTTCAGGCCGGCCTTGATGGCGGCCCAGCTTGCCGATGCCGGCGTCGGCCGGTGGTTTTGGGCGATGCGCCCCGCCAGCGCGGATCGCCAGGCATGGTCTTCCGCCATTTTGCGGATCGCAGCGTACCAGCCGGCCTGGTCGTCGGGGTCGATCGCCGGCATCATTCCGCCGGTCGCCTCGATCAGTGACGGCGCGGTCGAGACGATGACCGGAACGCCGAAATCGAGACATTCCGAAGCGCCGTAGCCCCAGCCCTCTATATGCGAGGGAAAGACGCCGAAAGCGGCGCTGCGATAATAGCCGATGAGCTCCTCGTCGCTGACCAGCCCGGTGAATGTGACCGACTGGAGCAGCTCGGGATGCGCCGCGAGATAGGCGCGCAGCGGCTCGATCATCCATCCCCAGCGCCCGGCGCAGACAAGCCGCGGCAGTTTTACGCCTTCTTCCAGTGCCTGCTGCCAGATCCGCGCCAGCAATATGTGGTTCTTGCGCACTTCGATGGTCGAACAATAGATAACGAACGGTTCGCCGGTCTCGATGCGCGAGGTCGCGCCCATGCGCGAAGCGGTTTCGTGCAGGATCGAAGGCATCGGAAAGCGGTACACCACAGGCGCGGAGACGCCGGCCTTGCGCATGTGATCGGTCAGCGTCGCGCCAACCTCGTCGGAAGCGCAGAACGCCGGCGCGCCGCTGCGCACCAGCTGTTCGAGATAAGAGCCGAAACGGGTTTCGCCGATGCCCGAACCGACCAGGTCCGGGCGCAGCGCCGGGATGAGATCATGGCAAAGCAAGGCAAGCTTGCCGGCGACGCTTGAAACCGCGGATCGGTCTTGCTGGGTCAGGACGTGATGGCTGATCAGCACGAGGCCCGGCTCCGCCTCGGTGCTCCGGCCCGGCGCATCGGGCTCCACGCACAGCCGGATCCGCGCCCGCTGGTACAGGCGATAGGCGCGGATCAGCAGCTGCGTCGCCTGGTAGGCAGCCCCTTTGCGGCCGCTTGTCACCGTCTTGGCAAGATGGCGGTCCGTCTCGCGCTTGTGCCATGGCTGTTGCCTCACCGCAGCCAAAGCCTGCGACAGGGCCGTGCGTCTTCCCGGCCACTGTTTGGCGCGGTGCGGTGAAATCCGGCCCGTCGCGACGTGATCCAGTTCATAGGGGGCAAGCGGCCGAAACTTGCCCTCGTTCGGCCTGAACGCCACCACCTCCACGCAAGGATCGGGATCCGCCAGCGCCGCGTTGACGAGAAAGCTCTCCACGCGCGGAATGCCCGCCAGGCCCTTGCCGGCCGGCCAGAACATCAGCCCGGTGGCGTCGATGGCCAATGTGGCGGAGGCCGATGTCGAAGGCGTCGCGGTCTTACCGTCCTCGATCACAGCGCCGGCATCGGAACGTTCGACTGTCATTGTCTGCTTTGGCGAAACGGTTGCACTCGATGTCTTATGCTTCATTTGCCGGGGAAGCGGTAGCCTGGGAACACGGCTTGCCCCCAGGCTCAGCCCTGTGCCACACCTTCACTGGGACGCGGCGACAAGCGGGTGGGTCATGCGCGGCGAAGTGCTTCACTACGACGAGGTCCAGGGCTTCGGTTTCATCACCGGAGCCGATGGCAACCGCTACACTTTCACCCGGGAGAACCTTCGCCGGCAAACCACGATGCCCACCGGCACGCTGGTCGAATTCCAGGCCAGCGGCGGCCAGGCGCGTGACGTTTTTTCGATCTCCGCCCGGGCGGCCAGCCCGGCCGCCGACGCCGGCGCAAGTCCCGCACCGGCTCAAACTGGTCCCGCGCCTGCGGCTGCCGCATCGCACGCGCAGCATTTCGGCCGGATGTCCGAGCCAACCGAACCCAGTGATCTCTGGAGCTATTTCTGGCGTGGACTGACGCAGAACTACTTCAACTTCGCCGGCCGCGCCCGCCGCAAGGAATATTGGGGCTACTGCCTGTTCTGGATGGTCTGCCTGCTGATCATCTTCGGCATCGGCATCTTCACCGATATCGAGATGGGCAATTTCGACACCGACGTCTCGGCGGCGGTCACCGTTGGCTTGTGCGGCACCTTCCTGCTGGCGACATTCCTGCCCGGCCTCGGCATGACCGTACGCCGGCTGCACGACATCGGCCTGTCGGGCTGGCTCTATCTGCTGATCCTCATTCCGAGCATCGGCAGCCTGATCATCCTGGTCTTCGCGCTGATCCCGACGCAGGAGCGGGAAAACCAGTGGGGTCCGGTGCCGGCTGGTGTCAGAGTCTAGCCCAGCACGCATATTGCGAAGGATTAAGTCATTCCCAGGATCCCACCGTGGGGCCAGAGGTCATCATGGCTGAAGATTTCTCTTGCATTTTAATCTGTGCACAGATAGTCTGTGCACAGATCGAAGGATCGATCACGCAAGACGGATGGAGCAAGACGATGTGGACCAATGAATACACCGCGACTTCCCCGCTTCCGGCGCAAGCCATCTGGAACGCGCTCAAGGCATTGCATGAAGGCCGCCTGACCTATGAGGGCTCCGACACCTTCGTGCTGCACGGGCCGTTCGCCAAGGGCACCCGCGTCTCGGTGACACCGGTCGGTCAGGACACATTCGAATCGGTCATCGTCGATCTCGTCGACAACGTGACCTATGCCGACGAAACCTCGTTCGGCGACACGACGCTGCTGTTCCGGCACACGCTGGTGCCGGTCGAAGGCGGCACGCAGGTGACGCACCGGCTCGATATCTCGGGCCCTTCGGCCGCCGAGGTCGGCCCGGAACTCGGGCCGCAGATCAGCGGCGATTTCGACGTCTCGATGGCCAAGCTGTTCGAGCAAGCGGCGGCGGTGGCGAAGAATGGCTGACGGTCAGGATTTGAACACCCGCTTCAGCGGACCTTCGGAGAGCCCCGGCTTGTTGCTCTGGCGAACGACCAT
>NZ_RZSJ01000680.1:0-3072 GCF_003998025.1 Mesorhizobium sp. M8A.F.Ca.ET.021.01.1.1 | reverse complement strand
ATCACCGACTGGGAGAAGCCGATCTACGTCAAGGTCGGCGCCGGCCTTCACCGCAAGCGCTGTGTCGTAGTAGGGGCGGGCGCCGCCGACCTTGACGTAGATCGGCTTCTCCCAGTCGGTGATTTCGCGCAGCTCGAGGATCTTGATTTCGAGATCGTCGGGACCGGTCCAGTCGGGATGGCGCGAGGCGGAGCGCTGGTCGATGCCCTTGGGCAGCGTGCGCATCTCGGCGACGCGGTCGGAAATCTTCTGGCCAAGCAGCATGCCGCCGCCGCCTGGTTTGGCGCCCTGGCCGACGACCACCTCGATCGCGTCGGCGCGGCGCAGGTCGCGCAGGTTCATGCCGTAGCGCGACGGCAGGTACTGATAGACGAGCTGCTTGGAATGGCCGCGCTCTTCCTCGGTCATGCCGCCATCGCCGGTCGTGGTCGAGGTGCCGGACAGCGTCGCGCCGCGCCCGAGCGCTTCCTTCGCCGGGCCGGACAGCGAGCCGAAGCTCATGCCGGCGATGGTGATCGGAATTTTCAGTTCGATCGGCTTCTTCGCATGCCGCGACCCCAGCACCACGGATGTGTCGCAACGCTCGCGATAGCCTTCCAGCGGATAGCGCGAGATCGAGGCGCCGAGGAACAGGAGGTCATCAAAATGCGGCAGCTTGCGCTTGGCGCCGGCACCTCTGATATCGTAGATGCCGGTCGCCGCGGCGCGGCGGATTTCGGAAAGCGTGTAGTCGTCGAAGGTCGCGGATTTGCGCGGTGTCGTCGGCGGGTTGCGGTACGTCATCTTGCCTCAATACGCGTCGGCGTTGTCGATATTGAAATTGTAGAGCGTGCGCGCCGAACCGTAGCGCTTGAACTCCGACGGTTTGACGCCGGTCACGCCGGCGCGGTCGAGCAGACCCTGCAGCAGGTCCAGATGTTCGGGCCGCATCTCCTTGGCGATGCAGTCGGCGCCCAGACTATCGACCTTGCCGCGCACGAAAAGCCGTGCCTCGTAGATGGAATCGCCCAGCGCATCACCGGCATCGCCCAAAACCACGAGATTGCCGGACTGCGCCATGAAGGCCGACATGTGGCCGATATTGCCGTGCACGACGATGTCGATGCCCTTCATCGAGATGCCGCAGCGCGAGGAGGCATTGCCTTCGATGACCAGCAGCCCGCCCTTGCCGGTGGCGCCGGCATACTGGCTGGCGTCGCCTTTCACCGTTATCGAGCCCGCCATCATGTTCTCGCCGACGCCGGGGCCCGCAGAGCCGTGCACGGTGATGGCGCTGCCCGAATTCATGCCGCCGCAATAATAGCCGACGCTGCCGCGCACATCGATACTGACGGGCTGGTCGACACCGACGGCGACCGAGTGGTTGCCTTTCGGGTTGAGCACTTCCCATGCCGTCTCATTCGAGCCGGCGGTCAGGTTATGGAGTGCCTGGTTGAGTTCGCGCAACGACTGGACGTCGAGGTCGAAGACGCGCGCATGGCTTTCGCGCGTTGCCTTGGAGGTTGCCGGCATGAACTCAATGCTCCCAGAAATAAACGGTTGCGGGCTCCGGTTCCCAGACCCTCGCATTGTCGATGCCGGGCAGTTTGGTCAACGCGCGATATTCCGAGCCGAAGGCGACATATTGGTCGGTCTCGGCCATCACGGCGGGCTTGCAGGCGATCGGATCGCGCACCACGCCAAAACCATTCTTGGTGCCGACGACGAAGGTGAAGAAGCCGTCGAGGTCGGAGAGCGTGCCTTCCAGCGCTTCGCCGAGGTTCTTGCCATGCGCCATTTGCGAGGAAAGGTAGGCGGCCGCCACCTCGGTATCGTTCTCGGTCTCGAATTTCATGCCTTCGCGGACCAGCTCGCGACGGACATTGTTGTGGTTGGACAGCGACCCATTGTGCACCAGGCACTGGTCGGCGCCGGTCGAGAAGGGGTGCGCGCCCATCGTCGTCACCGCCGATTCCGTCGCCATGCGGGTGTGGCCGATGCCATGCGTGCCGGTCATCTTGCGGACATCGAAGCGATCGACGACGGCTTCCGGCAGGCCGACTTCCTTGTAGATTTCAACCGCTTCGCCGGCGCCCATGATGCGGACATCGGGCCTGAGCAACTGGAGGGCTTCACGCGCCGCGTCGACCTTGTCGGGCGTGGTCCTGACCACCGCATGTGTCGATTTCACCGCAATGCTCACCGGCGCTCCAAGAGCCTTGGCGAGTTCGGCGTCCAGCCCGCGGAAATCGCGGTCAGGCTTCGGCGATTGGATGGTGATCTTGGCCTCGTTGCCCGATGTCGCGCCATAGATGGCGATGCCGGCGCTGTCGGGGCCGCGATCGCTGAGCGATACCAGCATCTCCGACAGCATCGCGCCGAGCTTCGGCTCCAGCGCCTTGTCCTTCAGGAAAAGTCCAACGATTCCGCACATGTCAGCCTCCCGACGTTTGTGACTAGAGATGATGTACCGAATGAAATCCTTGAATTCAATGGGATGAAAAAAATTTTCCTCTGGTTACGTATGCGGCTCAATGCCACTCTGCGTAACATCGCCCTCGCGCCGGGCATTATGAGCCCATTTGGCGGCGCGGATACGGGCGATCTTATAGGCGTCGAGGATCGACAGCGCATAGATCAGGAAGCCGCCGGCGTGACGGCCGACGAAGTTGGCATCCGGCGGCGAAATCTTGGCGGTCACCCAGGCCAGGATGACCATGAAGAAAAGGAACTGCAGTCCGCGCACCGGTACGCCAAGAATGACATGCCCGCTTGCCGGCAGCACGATTGCGGCGCCCAGGACGAGATAAGGGCTCACTGGCGCCGGCGAAGTGTTTGAAGTGCTCATGCGGCCTGCCGTTCGCTTCGGTTGATGGCGTCGCGCAGCTTCGAGAGAGATACGAGCAGCCGTTCGATCAGCGTCGCATCGATACGCGTGTCACCGAACGCGGCCTGCCGGAAGACCCCGTAGCGTGCCCGCTCGGCCTCGGCCAGCAGCCACACGATGCGCACTCCGTTTGGCGTGATCAGCAGCTCCTTGGCGCGGCCATCCGCAAAGGGTTCGAGATGACTGGCGATGCTGCCTTGCGGGAA
>NZ_RZSJ01000067.1:0-16855 GCF_003998025.1 Mesorhizobium sp. M8A.F.Ca.ET.021.01.1.1 | reverse complement strand
GGACCGCCAGGGCGGGCCGGCCTATCTGATGGCTGCCGGCGAGCGCCATGGCTTCGGTGTCACACTCGTCGACGCCTTTCGCGACGAAGGCGCCGAGGTGGTTTCGTCGAGCCGCATCCGTGCCTTGCTTTGCGAGGGCGAGGCGGCCGGGGCCGCCGGTCTGCTCGGCTATCGCTTCACGGTGGAAAGCGAGGTTGTCGGCGGCCAACAACTCGGGCGAACGCTCGGCTTTCCCACCGCCAACATGAGGCTTCCGGCGGCAGCCACGCTCAAGGAAGGTATTTACGCCGTCCGCTTCCGGCGCGCCGACGGCACGCTGCACGACGGCGTCGCCAGCTTTGGCCGCCGCCCGACCGTCGACGACAACGGCGCACCGCTCCTGGAAACCTTCGTCTTCGATTTTTCCGGCGATCTCTATGGCGAGACTTGCGAAGTGTCGTTCTTCGGCTTCCTGCGCAGCGAGATCAAGTTCGACGGGCTCGATGCGCTGGTGGCGCAGATGAAGCGCGATGAAGCCGAGGCACGCGCGCTGCTTGGCGGCGTCAAGCCGCTGTCCAGCCTGGACGCCGCGGTGGCGTTCTGAAGCATGACCCCGAAATGGGGAAGGCGAGTTCCTACCTCTTCAATGCAAGACCGACGGCGATGAAGGTCCAGCCCTGGAAGATCAGGTCGATCGCCAGGAACAGTCCGAGCACCCACAGGCTGTTGACCGGCCAGCCCATGGCGATGATCAGGCCCGCGAGCACGCTGATGAGACCCGCCGCGACAATCCAGCCCCAGCCGCGCTCCGGGCGGTGGCTGTAGCCGACCCAGGCCCGCAGCGCGCCGGAAGCGACGAGCGCGACGGCCAGCAGGAAGGTCAGCACCGCCGAGGCCAGCAGCGGATTGTCGAAAGCGAAGAATCCGGCGACCGCATAAAGCAGTCCGCTGAGCAGCCAGTAGAAGAAGCGTCCCCAGGTCTTGACCCCGAAAGCAGGCATGATCTCGATGATGCCGGCCACCAGCATCAGCCATCCAACGACATAGACGGAAGCCACCGTGGCGATGAACAGATTGCCGAAGGCGATGCCGCCGAGGATCAGCAGCACCACGCCCAGGCCGACGAACCATCCCCATTTGTCGCGCGTCTGGCCGATCGCGTTCTTCAGAGTATCGCCGTGCAAGGTCATGTCCATGCCTCCATTGAGGGCCGCCAGCATGCAAGGACGTTACCCTCGGCGCCAACCCGCGTCCAGCCGGTCGCGGACGCGATGGTGCAGGCAATGCGAGCCGGTTGTCTCGTCCTTAAATCAAATTTTACCAAAGCCTCGTCAAAGCTGTCGCCGTATCGCGTTAGTGGAGTGGCCATGAGTCCGGTCGGGAAGATTTCTGCAGCCTTGGCTACCGTCATGCTGGCTACGTCAGGCGCGGCCGAGGCCGGCGATGGCGCTTTCGGCTGGCTGTCCGGCGATTGGTATCTGACAGTCGGCGCGACCGGCATGGTGGCGCCCAATTTCGAGGGCGGCAAGAAGTACATGCTGAGCGCCCAGCCCATCATTTCGCTGGGCAAGGCCGGTCCCCAGGCGCGTTTCACGTCCCGCAACGACAATATTTCGCTGGCGCTCGTCGACGATGGCGGCGTCCGCGCGGGCCTGACCGGCAAGTTCCTGTTCTCGCGTGACGATGGCGATGCCGACGAACTCAAGGGGCTGGACCCGGTTCGCTGGGGCGGCGAGGTCGGCGGCTTCTTCGAATTCTACCCGACGGACTGGATGCGCGCACGTGCCGAATTGCGGCACGGCATCCGTGCCCATAATGGCTTTGTCGCTGATATCGCCGCCGATGCTTTCTACGACGTCACGCCGACGGTCAGGATTTCGGGCGGCCCACGCGTGTCTTTTGCCTCGGCTAACTATTTCGATGCCTACTATGGCGTCAACGCGCAGGAAGCCGTGGCCTCGGGGCTGAGCCAGTACAATCCCGGCGGCGGCCTGAAATCCGTCGGCCTCGGCGGCGCCGTGACCTGGAAGGTGACCGATCCGATGACCGCCAGCCTGTTTGGCGAATATTCGCGCCTCGAAGGTCCGGCGGCCGATTCCAGCCTGGTCAAGGAGCGCGGCGACCGCAACCAGTTCATGGTCGGCGTGTCGACCACCTATCGCTTCGACTTCAAGATGTAAGTGAATCGAACGAGACGCTTTATTCCTGCGCTCTTCTCCGCTAAAAGCCCAGCAATGACGAGCTTTTCGCGCCTTCGCGCGCCGACGATACGAATTACCAGCCCGGTGTTCCCGGCAGCCTGAAGGCTGTTGGAGCAGCCGGGACTATTGCGCGCGGCCTCTCGCACTTTTCCAGATCATCAAGGCATGTCGCCCAGAAGTGGCCCGGTTTGGGAAAACGGCATGCGTATAAAGTAAAATTCCAAGCCGCAAGCCACGTGGCCCGGCATGCACATGGCAGACCAATGACCGACCAAAACCAATCAACGATCGACTATTCCAAGACCCTTTACCTGCCGCAGACGGAGTTTCCGATGCGCGCCGGCTTGCCCGAGAAGGAGCCCGTGCTTGTCAAGCGCTGGCAGGACATGGACCTCTACCGCAAGCTGCGCGAGAGCGCGGCCGGGCGCACGAAATACGTGCTGCATGACGGCCCGCCCTACGCCAACGGCAACATCCACATTGGCCACGCGCTGAACAAGATCCTCAAGGATGTCATCACCCGCTCGTTCCAGATGCGCGGCTATGACTCCAATTATGTGCCCGGCTGGGATTGTCACGGCCTGCCGATCGAATGGAAGATCGAGGAACAGTACCGCGCCAAGGGCAAGAACAAGGATGAGGTGCCGGTCAACGAATTCCGCAAGGAATGCCGTGAATTCGCCGCGCACTGGATCTCGGTGCAGGGTGGCGAGTTCCAGCGGCTTGGCGTCATCGGCGACTTCAAGAACCCTTACACGACCATGGCCTTCCACGCCGAGTCGCGCATCGCCGGCGAATTGCTGAAATTCGCCATGTCTGGCCAGCTCTACCGCGGTTCGAAGCCGGTGATGTGGAGCGTCGTCGAGCGCACGGCGCTCGCCGAGGCCGAGATCGAGTACCAGGATTACGAGTCCGACACGATCTGGGCGAAGTTTCCGGTGGCCAATCTCGTCCTCGCCAGTGTTGTGGACGGGCAGCCGGCGGAGCTCGATCCGGACCTGAGCGGGCGCTCGCTTGACCTGCTGGATGCCCATGTCGTCATCTGGACGACGACGCCATGGACCATCCCTGGCAACCGCGCCGTCAGCTATTCGCCGCGCGTCGCCTATGGCCTCTACGAGGTGACGGCGGCCGAGAATGCGTTTGGCCCGCAGCCGGGCGAGAAGCTGATCTTTGCCGATGCCCTGGCCGAGGAAAGCCAGGCCAAGGCCAAGGTCACGTTGAAGCGCCTTCACGGCATCAGCGCAGAACAGCTTGGAAATCTTGTGCTTTCGCATCCCTTCAAGGGCCTCGGTGGCGGCTACGAGTTCCCGGTTGCGATGATCGCCGGCGAGCATGTCACCGATGATGCCGGCACGGGCTTCGTGCACACGGCTCCCGGCCATGGCCGCGAGGACTTTGATGCCTGGATGGATGCCGCGCCGGCGCTGCGCCAACGCGGCATCGACACCGAGATCCCGTTCACCGTCGACGATGCCGGCTTCTTCACCAAGGACGCGCCGGGCTTTGGCCCGGACCGCGAAGGCGGACCAGCGCGCGTCATCGACGACAACGGCAAGAAGGGCAACGCCAACCAGGCGGTCATCGACGAGCTGATCAAGCGCAACGCGCTGTTCGCGCGCGGCCGGCTGAAGCACAGCTACCCGCATTCATGGCGTTCGAAGAAGCCGGTCATCTTCCGCAACACGCCGCAATGGTTCGTCTACATGGACAAGGACCTCGGTGATGGCACCACGTTGCGCAGCCGCGCGCTGAAGGCGATCGACGAGACGCGCTTTGTCCCGGCCGCCGGCCAGAACCGTATCCGCGCCATGATCGAGGAGCGCCCCGACTGGGTGCTGTCGCGCCAGCGCGCCTGGGGCGTGCCGATCGCCGTCTTCGCCGACGAGGACGGCAACGTGCTGAAGGACGAGGCGGTCAACCAGCGCATCATGGACGCCTTCGCGGCGGAGGGCGCCGACGCCTGGTTCGCGCCCGGCGCCAAGGAGCGCTTCCTCGGCAATCACGATGCCTCCAAATGGCGGCAGGTGATGGACATTCTTGACGTCTGGTTCGATTCGGGCTCGACCCATGTCTTCACCCTGGACGACCGGCCCGACCTGAAGTGGCCGGCGGATGTCTATCTCGAAGGCTCCGACCAGCATCGCGGCTGGTTCCACTCCTCACTGCTCGAAAGCTGCGGCACCAGGGGCAGGGCGCCTTACGACACCGTCGTCACCCATGGCTTCACCATGGACGAGGATGGCCGCAAGATGTCGAAATCGCTCGGCAACACGGTCGTGCCGCAGGATGTGATCAAGCAGTCCGGCGCCGATATCCTGCGGCTCTGGGTGGTGACGACCGACTATTGGGAAGACCAGCGGCTCGGCAAGAACGTGCTGCAGACCAACATCGATGCCTATCGCAAGCTGCGCAACACCATCCGCTGGATGCTGGGCACGCTCGCCCATGACGATGGTGAGGACGTGCCCCTGGAGACGATGCCGGAGCTGGAGCGGCTGATGCTGCACCGGTTGGCGGAGCTCGACGAGGTGGTGCGCCAGGGCTACGACGCCTTCGAGTTCAAGCGCATCACGCGCGCACTGCTCGATTTCATGGTGGTCGAGCTGTCGGCCTTCTATTTCGATATTCGCAAGGACGCGCTCTATTGCGATGGCCCGTCGAGCGTGAAGCGCAAGGCCTCGGTCCAGGTGGTGCGCCATCTCTTCGACTGCCTGGTGAGATGGCTGGCGCCGATGCTGCCCTTTACCATGGAAGAGGCCTGGCTCGACCGTCATCCCGATGCGGTCTCGGTACATCTCGACCAGTTCCCGCACATCCCTGCGAATTGGAAGAACGAGGCGCTGGCGGAGAAATGGCGCAAGGTCAGGCAGGTGCGTCGCGTCGTCACCGGCGCGCTCGAGATTGCGCGTGCCCAGAAGGTGATCGGCTCCTCGCTGGAGGCTGTACCGGTGGTCACGATCAACGACGCGGCGCTCGAGGCGGCGATATCGGACGTCGACATGGCTGAAATGGCGATCACCAGCGATCTGGTCATTGCCCATGGCCAGGCGCCGCAAACCGCCTTTGCCCTCGACGATGTCAAGGGCGTCGCCGTGGTGGTCGAGAAAGCGGAGGATCGCGGACTGGTCAAATGCGCGCGTTCCTGGCGCTACACGGCCGATGTCGGGCAGGATCCGGAATTCCCGGATGTTTCGGCACGTGATGCCGCCGTGCTGCACGAGTTGAAGGCGCTGGGAAGGCTCTAGTGCCTGTCGCCCAAAAGTGCGTGCGGTTTTGGGATAAACGACAGGCACCAGATCAAGCGCGTGCCTGTCGCCCAAAAGTGCGTAGCGGTTTTGGGATAAACGACAGGCACCAGATCAAGCGCGTGCCTGTCGCCCAAAAGTGCGCAGCGGTTTTGGGATAAACGACAGGCACCAGATCAAGCGCGTGCCTGTCGCCCAAAAGTGCGCAGCGGTTTTGGGACAAACGACAGGCACCAGATCAAAGAAGTGCACAAATGCCACGCCGAACGGCGCAGATCCGCCCGTGCGTTGCCCTTAACGAGTGGTTGAGGTAAACACGCGAAACTCCGGAAGACAAATTGTCGCCGGATTTCCGTCGCAAGTGCTTGCAAGATGGGGACCGGATACAAAGCCGGTGCGATCGAGAGGCTGTCTAGAGTGGGACTTTTTGGCATGACCGAGAGATATAACGCGCGCCTTGCGCTGTTGGCGCCGCTTGTCGTATCGGGCCTCGCTTTGTCCGGCTGCATGGGCTCTCCGACCTATGGCACCGACAAGACCGCTGCCGAACAGTTGGCCGGCGATCTGACAGGTGCCGTGTCCTTCGCGCCGAAGCACAAGGACCCGATCGACTACAAGCCGCGTCCCACTCTGGTGAAGCCGGCACCCGGCCAGAAGGAAGCGCTGCCTGCCCCGCAGGAAAGCATTCAGACGGCGAACGCCGGCTGGCCCGAGTCGCCCGAGCAGCGCCGCGCGCGCCTGCGCGCCGACGCCACCGCGCACCAGAATGACCCAGCCTACCAGGCGGAGATCGTCGACGACGTGCAGACGGATCCGGCTTCGGTGAAAAGGGCGATGGCTGAATCAGGATCTAGCCACCCGCCGGCGTGGAAACCCGCCGATTCCGACAAGGGCCGCGCTGCCGAGATCCAGCGCCGCCTTGCCGAAAGCAAGCAGGGCGACCCCAATACGCGTAAATATCTCAGCGAGCCGCCATTGCCCTACCGTGTCGCCTCCGATGCCGCGCCGCAGAACGAACTCGGCGAAGACGAGTACAAGAAGGAGCGCCGCCTCAAGGCAAAGGCCGAGGGCAAGAAGGGCGGCTGGTTCGACTGGTTGCCGTCGCTGTAAGAACAGTCGCGCCGCCTTGTCGTGCGCGGCCTTGGCTCAGTCTCGACGCCCCCTGAAAAAATCCTTCAGCAGCAGGCCCGCTTCGGTTTCGGCCATGCCCGGATAGATATCGGGTGTGTGATGGCAGGTCGAAGAAGTGAAGAAGCGTACGCCGTTGACCACGGCGCCGCCCTTTTCGTCGGCGGCGCCGAAATAGAGACGGCGCAGCCTGGCGAAGGAGATGGCTCCGGCGCACATGGCGCAAGGTTCCAGTGTCACATAAAGATCGTGGCCGGTGAGCCGCTCGCTCGAGAGTTTGCCGCAGGCTTCACGGATCACCAGCATCTCTGCGTGCGCCGTCGGGTCGGCAAGCTCGCGCGTGCGGTTCCCGGCACTGGCAATGACCGTGCCGCCATTGGCGATCACCGCGCCGACCGGCACTTCGCCGCGCAAGGCCGCAGCTTCGGCCTCCTGCAGCGCCAGCGCCATGAAATCCGGCCTCTTCAAGCGGTTTGTCTTCCCATTATATCCTCGCCACCCGGCGGTGATCCTGTTATGGAGCGCATCAACCCGAAAATCGGACTCGATTTTCGGGAATGATCATGCGCCAAATCAAAAATGCTACAGCGTTCGTTGCGCGCCGAACGGATGTGCCACGCTGTAGCAGCGCAAACGGACAAAGGCCACATGGACGACAACGACAAGAAATCTCCGCGCAAAGGCGGCCCGGGCAGGAGTGGCCCGAAATCGGCAGGTGCACGTGGCCGCGACGCCAGCAAGGGCGGGAAGCCGTCCTTTGGTACGAAAAAGCCTTATGCTCCGCGTGGCGATCGGCCGATGGCCGCCGATGGGGACCGGCCGAAGCGGGACTTCAAGGGCGGTGACAGGCCGTTCAGCAAGGGACCGCGCCCAGAAGGCAAGCCTTACGAGAAGCGCGAAGGCCCGCGCAAGCCCTACGCGCCTCGCGGCGACCGTCCGATGGCGGCCGAAGGCGAGCGCAAGCCTTATGAAAAGCGCGAGGGGCCGCGCAAGCCCTATGCCCCGCGCGGCGAGCGTCCGATGGCCGCCGAAGGCGAGCGCAAGCCTTATGAGAAGCGTGAAGGGCCGCGCAAACCCTACGCGCCGCGCGGCGACCGTCCGTTTTCTGCTTCGGCCGACGGCGGCGAAAAGCGCTTTGACCGTCCCAAGCGTGATTTCGCGGATCGTCCGAAGCGGGATTTTGCTGACCGTCCAAAGCGCGACTTTGGAGGCGACAGACCCAAGCGTGATTTCGGTGATCGGCCCCAGGGTGCATCGGGCGGTGGTTTCAAGCCACGTCCGCGACCAGCCGAGGCAACGGAAGAAGCCGGCGAGCGCATCGCCAAGCGGCTGGCACGCGCCGGGCTCGCCTCGCGCCGCGATGCCGAGGAACTGATCGCCGCCGGCCGTGTCAAGGTCAATGGCCGGGTACTGGCCTCGCCGGCGTTCAACGTCATGCCCAATGACATCATCCATCTCGACGGCATGGAAATCCCGCCGATCGAACGCACACGCCTGTTCCTGTTCCACAAGCCGGCCGGCGTCGTCACCACCAACCGCGACCCCGAAGGCCGCAAGACCGTCTTCGACGTGCTGCCGGCCGAGCTGCCGCGGCTGATGACCATCGGCCGGCTCGATATCAACACTGAAGGCCTGCTGCTGCTGACCAATGATGGCGGCCTGTCGCGCGTGCTCGAACTGCCGGTCACCGGCTGGCTGCGCCGCTATCGCGTGCGCGTCCACGGCAAGGTCGAGGAAAGCGCGCTTGCCGGCCTGCGCGAAGGCATTGCCGTCGACGGCGTCTTCTACGGCGCCATCGAAGCCAGCCTCGATCGCGAGCAGGGCTCCAACGCCTGGCTGACGATCGGCTTGCGCGAGGGCAAGAACCGTGAGGTCAAGAACATCCTCGGCGCGCTCGGCCTCGACGTCACGCGGCTGATCCGCATCTCCTACGGCCCGTTCCAGCTCGAGGATCTCCCCGAAGGTCATGTGCTGGAGATCAAGGGCCGAGTGCTGCGCGACCAGCTTGGCGAGCGCCTAGTCGAGGAATCCGGCGCCAATTTCGACGCCGAGATAACAAAACCGTTTTCCAACCAGCCCGTGCGGCGCACCGAAGTCCGCGAGGCCGAGCCCGAACGGCCGAAGTTTACGCGAGACGGCGAGCGACGGCCGATCGGCGAGGGCGGGCTGATCAAGAACCGCAAACGCCGGGAAGGCAGCCGCGACGAGGCGCTCGGCAAACTGTCGACGAGTCCCGACAGAGGCGAGAGAGCAGAAAAGAGCTTCGGCGATCGCGGTCCGCGACCGGAGCGTGGCGGCTTTGGCGATAAGCCGCGTGGAAGTTTCGGCGACAAGCCGCGCGGCGGATTCGGTGACAAGCCTCGCGGCGGCAAGAAATCCGAACGCGAGCAACGGCCGATCGAGCCGCCAGGCCAGCGCAAGGCCAATGTCTGGATGGCGCCGGGAGCCCGGCCGATCGGCAAGGGCAGGGCGGAGGCCGATGCGGCCAAGGCGGCCGAGAACAAAGCGCGCAAGGCCTCGTTCAAGCCGTCATATGGCAAGCCCGCCGACAAACCAGGCGGTACGAAGCCGTTCGGCAAGCCGCGTGGCGAGCGTCCAGGAGGCGCCGGTGGCGGTGAGCGGCCGCGCGGCGGCCCCAAGGGTCCCCGCACAAGATGAGAATCGTCGGCGGTGAGTTTCGCGGGCGTCCGCTGGCGACGCCCCGCAGCAGCGCTATCCGCCCGACGACCGACCGGACCCGCGAGGCCGTCTTCAACGTTCTGGCGCATCGCTTCGCCGGGCAAGTGGAGGGCGCGCGCGTGCTCGACCTGTTCGCCGGCACCGGCGCGCTTGGTTTGGAAGCCCTGTCGCGCGGGGCATCCTATGGCGTGTTCATCGAGGAATCGGCCGAAGGCCGGGGCCTGATCCGCGACAATGTCGAGGCCTTCGGCCTGACCGGACGCACCAAGATCTTCCGCCGCGATGCAACCGGCCTTGGCGAGGCGGGCACGCTGGCGCCGTTCGGTCTCGTCTTTGCCGATCCGCCCTACGGCAAGGGCCTTGGCGAGCGCGCCCTGCGGTCCGCCAAGGATGGCGGCTGGCTGCGCCCCGGCGCGCTCTGTGTGGTCGAGGAGACGGCGGCGGTTCCCTTCGAGCCAGGCCCGGGCTTTTCCGTGCTCGATGAGCGCAACTATGGCGAGACCGTCATCCGCTTCATCGAGGCTGCCTGACAGGACCGCTTCAGCAGTGGCCTCTTTGCCGCCGCCTTTGCCGGCAAGATGACCAACAATTCACTTTGCTTGTCGCCAGCGCCTTGCCTATCGTCGCTGCATGAAAACCGGAGCCATCGATGACATCCAGGACTGAATGGCTGCGGCCGGCGCTGCTGGCGACCTCGCTGGCCTTGTTCATCGCCGGGCCTGTCCTGGCCGACAGTTCTGCGTCGCCCAAGACTCTGCCGGCCGAGTTCAAGGTCACGGATTTCCTGCTCGACAACGGCATGGAAGTGGTCGTCATTCCCGATCACCGCGCGCCGATCGTCACCCATATGGTCTGGTACAAGATCGGTAGCGCCGACGAGCCGCCGGGCAAATCCGGCATCGCCCATTTCTTCGAGCATCTGATGTTCAAGGCCACAGCTCATCACGCGGCCGGCGAGTTCGATCGCGCCGTCTCCGACATTGGCGGCTCCAACAACGCCTTCACCTCCTATGACTACACCGCTTTCCACGAGACGGTGGCCCCGTCGGATCTCGAGCTGATGATGAGCTTCGAAGCCGACCGCATGCGCAACCTCATCCTCACCGACGACGTCATCAAGACCGAGCGCGACGTGATCCTGGAGGAGCGCCGCTCGCGCATCGACAACAATCCGCAGGCCGTGCTCGACGAGGAGGTCGATGCCACACTGTGGCAGAACCAGCCATATCGAATTCCGGTCATCGGCTGGATGCAGGAGATGGAGCAGTTGAACCGCACCGACGCCGTCGCCTTCTACAACAAGTACTACCGGCCCAACAACGTCGTGCTGATCGTGGCCGGCGACGTCGAACCGGAAACGGTGAAGGCGCTGGCCGAGAAGACCTACGGCAAGGTGGCCCGCGGGCCGGATCTGCCGCCGCGGGTGCGCCCGGTCGAACCGGAGCAGAATACCAGGCGCACCGTCACGCTCTCCGACGCCCGCGTCAGCGTGCCGAGTTTCTCGACACAATGGGTCGTGCCTTCCTATCACACCGCCAAGCCGGGTGAGGCCGAAGCGCTCGATCTGCTCGCCGAGATTCTTGGCGGCGGCAACCGCAGCCGGCTTTACCAGGCGCTTGTCGTCAAGCAGGGCATCGCTTCCAGCGCCGGCGCTTACTTCCAGGGCACCATGCTCGACGACACCAATTTCACCGTCTATGGCGCGCCGCGCGGCGACGCCAAGCTGGCCGACGTCGAAGCCGCGGTCGATGCGGAGGTGGCGCGCATCGCCAGCGACGGCGTCACATCGGATGAGCTCGAAAAAGCCAAGGACCGCTATGTCAGGTCGATGATCTTTGCCCGCGACAAGCAGGATTCCATGGCCAACATCTATGGCTCGACGCTCGCCACCGGCGGCAATGTCCAGGACGTGCAGCAATGGCCGGATCGCATCCGCAAGGTCACAACCGACGAGGTCAAGGCCGTGGCCGCGCGCTATCTTGTGCCGGCCCGCTCGACGTCAGGCTATCTCTTGCCGCAGCAACAGGCGGGGAATTGATGATGATGAACGAGCATCTCCGCGCTTTTCCTTCTCCCGCAAGGGGAGAAAGGAAGGCCCTGCACGCCCTCGCGACCCTCTTCCTCTCCATCCTCTTCCTGGTCCTGCCGGCGCTTTCCGCCCGCGCCATGGAGATCCAGTCCGTCACCTCGCCGAAGGGCGTCACGGCCTGGCTGGTCGAGGACTATTCCGTGCCGGTTGTCGCCATCCGCCTCGTCTTTGGCGGCGGCTCGACTCAGGATCCGCCGGGCAAGGAAGGGCTGGCCAATCTGATGACCGGTCTGTTCGACGAAGGCGCCGGCACTCTCGATTCGGAAGCTTTCCAAATCAGGCTCGACGATGCCGGCGCCGAGATGAGCTTCGAGGAGACCCGCGATGGCATCTACGGCTCCATGCGCATGCTGGCCGAACAGCGTGACGAAGCCTTCGACCTGTTGCGGCTGGCGATCAACGAGCCGCGCTTCGATCAGGCGCCTATCGACCGCATCCGCGCCCAGGTCCTGTCCGGCATCATCGCCAACGAGAACGACCCAGACACGGTGGCGCAGAACCGATGGGCGCGCGCCGTCTATGGCGACCACCCCTATTCGCGCTCCGATCAGGGCACCAGGCAGAGCATCGCCGCCATCACGCAGTCCGATCTCAAGGCCCTGCACAAGGCGGTATTCGCGCGCGGCGGCCTGCATGTCGCCGTGGTCGGCGCCATCGACGCCGAGACGCTGAAGAAGAAGCTCGACATGGTATTCGGCGACCTGCCTCCGAGCCAGGCGCTCGCCCCTGTCGTCGATATCGAGCCCAGGCTGGCGCAGCATATCGAGGTCAATTACGACCTGCCGCAGACCTCGCTGCAGCTCGCCTGGCCAGGCGTGAAGCGCAACGCGACGGATTTCTTCCCGACCGCGCTGATGAACGAAATCCTTGGCGGCGGCACCTTCACCTCGCGTCTGTTCCAGGAGGTGCGCGAAAAGCGCGGGCTGGCCTACAGCGTCAATTCCTCGCTGGTAAACCAGGACCACGCCGACGCGCTGATCGTCACCACCGGAACGCGTTCCGACCGCGCCGCCGAGACGCTCGGCATCGTGCGCGACGTCGTCAAGCGGTTGGCCGAGGACGGCCCGACCGAGGCCGAACTGGCGGCGACCAAGAAATATATGATCGGCGCCTATGCGATCAACAATCTGGATTCGTCGAGTTCCATCGCCGCGACGCTGGTCGAGCTGCAGCTCGACGATCTCGGCATCGACTACATGCAGCGCCGCAGCGGTTACATCAACGCGGTGACGTTGGATCAGGTCAAGGCGGCGGCGAAGAAGCTACTGACGGCGGAGCCGACCATCATGGTGATCGGGCCTCCACTGGCGGGAGCAGGCAAGGGATGAGCCCCACCTTTGGCATAGCTTTCGGCGGCGGCGGCGCGCGCGGCCTGGCGCATATCCATGTCATCGAGGCGCTGGACGAGCTTGGCATCAAGCCGGTGGCGATAGCCGGCTCGTCGATCGGCGCCATCATGGGCGCCGGCATGGCCGCCGGCATGACCGGCAAGGATATCCACGACTATGCCCGCTCGATCCTTGGCCGCCGCGCCGAGGTGGCGAGCCGCATGTGGCGGGCGCGGCCGGGCACGATCGCCGAGGCCATGCAAAATGGTATCCGCGTCAGCCAGTTCAATGTCGAACGCATCCTCAAGGCGTTTCTGCCCGAGGCCATTCCCGAAACCTTCGCCGAATTGAAAATCCCGCTGAAGGTGACGGCGACGGACTATTTCGGCCACAAGCTCGCTGTCTTCGACGACGGCGACCTGCACTCGGCCCTTGCCGCTTCGGCCGCCATTCCCGCCGTCTTCCGCCCGGTGACGCGCGACGGCAGGCTGCTGATCGACGGCGGCATCTACAACCCCGTGCCGTTCGACCTGATCGAGAAGGATGCCGACATCATCATCGGCGTCGACGTGGTCGGCGCGCCGGAAGAGGCCGACCGCAAACAGCCGACCTCAGTCGACCTGATGTTCGGCGCCACGCAGCTGATGATGCAGTCGATCATCGCCAACAAGCTGAAACAGTGCCAGCCCGACATACTGGTCCGCCCGGCGGTGTCCAAATACCGGGTGCTCGATTTCCTGAAGATCGACGCCCTGATGAACGAGACGGTTGAAATCAAGGATCGGCTGAAGCGCGAGGTGGAGGCCGCAGTTGAACAGCGCGCCGCCAAAGCGAAAAAAAGAAGGGTTGCAGCCAAAGCGTGATCGCTATCAGCGACTACGTCTGCAAGACCGTGAGGGTTGTTTGTGCCGCCTCGGCGGTGAAGCAGTGCCGAGGGCTTACCCTCAGTCCTTCGCCCGCTCCACATAGGACCCGTCGGCGGTCATCACCACCACGCGGGTGCCAGGCGCGATGTGCGGCGGCACGGTGGTGCGCACGCCGTTGGAAAGCACGGCCGGCTTGTAGGAGGACGACGCCGTCTGGCCCTTGGTCGTCGGCTCGGTGTCGACCACTTCGAAGGTGGCGCGCTGCGGCAGCACCAGGGCTATCGCGATGCCGTTGAACTGCGACACCTGCACCGGCATGCCTTCCTGCAGATAGGGGGCTGCGTCGCCGACCACGGCTTCCGTCACCGCCACCTGGTCGTAGGTTTCCGGGTTCATGAAGTGATAGCCTTCGCCGTCGGCGTAGAGGAAGGTGTGCTCGCGCTCCTCGACATAGGCACGCTCCACCTGCTCGGTGGTGCGGTAGCGCTCCGACACCTTCACCCCGTCGCCGATGCGCCGCATGTCGAGCTGGGTCACGGGCGTGCCCTTGCCTGGGTGAATGTTTTCGGCAAAGAGGATCACATAAAGCTTGCCGTCCTTGTCGACGACATTGCCTTTGCGGAGCGAACTGGCGATGACTTTCACCACGGTTTTAAATCCTGCAAGAGTTGACTGGCGTTTGCCGGCTTGTGCGGCGCTGGATGGGGGCCTAGCGCATCTTGGCGCGAACCGCCAGCCCCCCAATGCGAACTGGCATGGGGCGAACTGGCATGGGGCGAACTGGCATGGGGGGCGAACTGACATGGGGCGCACCGCCATGCCTTCAATCCGCTCATGACCGCCGCGTCGCCCTGGTGGACGCCGCATGTCCACGCCGATCGCCGCCCGCGCCTTATGCTGCGCAACAAGCTGACGGCGGCCTTGCGCGACTGGTTCGCCGGTAACGACTTCATCGAGGTGGAGACGGCGGCGCTGCAGGTCTCGCCCGGTAACGAGGCACATCTGGCGGCTTTCGCCACGGAAGCGGTAGGGCCGGATGGCGTCCGCTCGCCGCTTTATCTCCACACCTCGCCGGAATTCGCCTGCAAGAAACTGCTTGCCGCGGGGGAGCAGCGCATTTTCAGCCTGGGTCCGGTCTACCGCAACCGCGAGCGCGGTCCTTTGCACCATCCCGAATTCACCATGCTCGAATGGTACCGGGTGGGCGAAACCTACGAAAGCCTGATGCGCGACTGCGCCGATCTGCTGGCGCTGGCCGCGACACGGGCAGGGGCCACGCGCTTTTCCTTCCGTGGCCGCGATTGCGATCCGTTCGCCAAACCGGAGCGGCTGACCGTGGCGGACGCCTTCAGCCACCATGCCGGCATCGATCTGCTGGCCACGGTCGCCGTCGACGGCGGCACGGACCGGGACGCGCTTCATGCCGCGCTGGTCCAAGCCGGCCTGCGCACAGCGCCCGACGACACCTGGGCGGATTTGTTCAGCCGCGTGATGGTGGAAAAGATCGAGCCGTTCCTCGGGCAGGGGCGGGCGACCATCCTGTGCGAATATCCGGTCGCCGAGGCGGCGCTCGCCCGTCCGAGCCCCGGGGATCCACGCGTCGCCGAACGGTTCGAACTCTATTGCTGCGGTGTCGAGCTCGCCAACGGCTTTGGCGAGTTGACCGACGCGGCCGAGCAGCGCCGGCGCTTTATCATCGAGATGGACGAGAAGGAGCGCATCTATGGCGAGCGCTACCCGCTGGACGAGGATTTCCTGGCTGCCCTTGCCATCATGCCGCAGGCCAGCGGCATCGCGCTCGGCTTCGACCGCCTGGCGATGCTGGCGACCGGCGCGCAGAAGATCGAGGCCGTTATCTGGACACCCGTCGCGACATCTTGAACGAGAGCCGCTACCAGGCTCTCTTTTCAATGCGCGAAAACCTGCTCCAGTGAGCGAAAACCCTTGAATTCCAGGGCGTTGCCTGATGGGTCGCGAATAAACAGCGTCGCCTGTTCGCCGGGCTCGCCCTGGAAGCGGACCATTGGCCGCTCCAGCCAGTCTATGTCGTCGCGCGCTTCCAGCCGCGTCGCCAGGCGCTGCCAGTCATCCATTAAGAGCACGGCGCCGAAATGCGGAATCGGCACCAAAATGCCGTCGACCTTGCCGTCACTGGCGGCTTGCGCGGCCTGCGGCCGCAGATGCGCCGACATCTGGTGGCCATAAAGGTCGAAATCGACCCAGGTCGCCGACGAGCGGCCGATCGCGCAGCCCAGCACCTCGCCATAGAAAGTTCGCGTTTCATCGAGATCACGAACCGGAAAGGCAAGATGGAAAGGCGTCATGGCGAAGGCTCCAGATAGGCAAAAACTGCGGCGTCCGCTCCTGGCGGGCGCTTCGATGGCGATTTGGTCGCGACATCCTGATTGCCCTTCTGCCATTGCACAAGCGGCATTGGAACAATAGATGGTGCGGCAGCACCTGCCTTCCGGACAGGCTGAAGAAACAGGATCAAGTGCATGACCGACAAGCTCGACGCCGCGAAATTGACGGACCGCGTCGCGGCCCTGGTCGAGGCCGCCAAACGCGCTGGCGCCGATGCCGCGGACGCCGTCGCGGTGCGTGGCCGCTCGACCGGTGTTTCGGTGCGGCTTGGCAAGGTCGAAAACACCGAAGCATCCGAGGGCGACGATGTTTCGCTGCGGGTCTTCGTCGGCCAGCGTGTGGCCAGAGTATCGGCCACCGCCGCGTCCGATCCGAAGGCGCTTGCCGAGCGTGCCGTTGCCATGGCCAAGGTGTCTCCCGAGGATCCCTACCAGGGTCTTGCCGACCCTGCGCTGCTCGCCAGGCAGACGCGCGACCTGGACCTGTTCGACGCGACCGAAGTGTCGGCCGACCAGTTGAAGGAAGCGGCCCTTGCGGCCGAAGCGGCGGCTCTCGCCGTCAAGGGCGTGACCAATTCGTCCGGCAGCAATGCCAGCGCCGGGCTGGGCGGGATGGTTCTGGCCACCTCGCACGGTTTTCTCGGCCAGTATGTCGCCTCGCGCTTTTCGCGCTCGGCCAGCGTCATTGCCGGCGAGGGCACCGGCATGGAGCGCGACTATGAATTCTCCTCGCGCCAGCATTTTGCCGATCTCGACGCGCCCGAGGATATCGGCCGCATGGCCGGCGAACGGGCCGTGCGTCGTCTTGGCGCGCGCAAGGCGGCGACCGGACCGGTCGACGTGGTGTTCGACCCGCGCGTCGCGCGCGGCATTGCCGGCCATATCGCCGGCGCCATCAACGGTGCTTCCGTTGCGCGAAAAACCTCGTTCCTGCGCGACATGATGGGCAAGCAGGTGGCCGCTGCCGCCATCAC
>NZ_RZSJ01000679.1:0-3076 GCF_003998025.1 Mesorhizobium sp. M8A.F.Ca.ET.021.01.1.1 | reverse complement strand
CGAGGGTGCGGTTCAAGGCGACGATGCCGCCGAAGGCCGAGACCGGGTCGCAGGCGAGCGCCTTGGCGTAGGCCGCCTTCAGCGACGCGCCCTCTGCGACGCCGCAGGGATTGGCGTGCTTGATGATGGCGACGGCGGCCGAGCGGTTGGGGTCGAACTCGCCGGCCAGTTCGAAGGCGGCGTCGGTGTCGTTGATGTTGTTGTAGGATAGCTGCTTGCCTTGCAGCTGCCGCGCCGTGGCGACGCCCGGCCGCTTGTCGCCATTGACATAGAAGCCGGCGCCCTGATGCGGGTTCTCGCCATAGCGCATGACTTCGGCCAGCCTGCCGCCGAAGGCGCGCCAGGTCGGATGCTCGATCTCCAGCGCCTCGGCGAACCAGCCCGAGATTGCCGCGTCATAGGTGGCGGTGCGGGCGAAGGCCTTGGCCGCCAGCTTCTTGCGGAAATCCAGCGACAGCGAGCCGATGTTCATCTCCAGCGCGTTGAGCACCGCGGCGTAGTCGCCGGGATCGGTGACGATGGCGACGTAAGCGTGGTTCTTGGCCGAGGCGCGGATCATCGCCGGGCCGCCAATGTCGATATTCTCGACGATCGCCGCGTAGTCGGCGCCGGAGCGGCGGACTTCCTCGAAGGGATAAAGATTGGAGACGACGAGATCGATCGGCTCGATGCCATATTTGCGCATCGCCAATGCATGCTCGGGATCATCGCGCACGCCTAGCAGCGCGCCGTGCACCGACGGGTGCAGCGTCTTGACGCGGCCGTCCATGATCTCGGGAAAGCCGGTGAGCTCGGAGACGTCGCGTACCACCATGCCGGCCCCGGCGATCGCTTTTGCCGTGCCGCCAGTGGAGACCAGCTCGACGCCGGCCGCGGCCAGCGCCCTGGCAAAGTCGAGCATGCCGGTCTTGTCGAAGACAGACAGCAGCGCGCGGCGGACCGGAACGAGGTCGGGGGCGGGAATGTTCTTGGCAGGAACGGCCATGGGCTGGCGGCCTTTCAAGTCTGGAGGAGCAAGCCCGCGCCGTAGCACATGAGGCCCGGAAATCAAGCGTTCGCTTTTTCACGGCATGCCATTGCCGCCGCAAGCTCAGTTGTTTTCGGGATAACCGGTGATCTTTGTCCGCGTCAGCTGCCAATGGACTTCGGCAATTTCGGACGCCCTGAAAGCGAGCACGATCTGGCGGCTGCGGCGTGGACCGCCCAGACCGGCGAAATAGATCGATTCCTCCACCTCGGGCATCACTTCGCTGGAGGTGAACACCCAGGTGTCGGCCTGATCGGCGGTCAGGATCAGCCGCTCCTGTTCGTCCTGCAGCAGATTGATGTCCGGATGGATGTGAAAACGCACGGTGATGAAATCGCGGCCGTTGTTGCGGACCGCGGCGTTGCCGGGTCGCTGGAACCGGTCCCGGCCCGCCAGCACATTGCCGTCCGAGGAGAGTTTCAGTTCACGCTCATGCAGGAAGCCGAAACGCTGGAGATAGCCATCATGACGGGCGATGAAGCCGTGGACGCCCTTCTGGTCGATGCGTTTGCACTGCACTTGCTGCGGGCCGCCGATTAGCGGTGAACCCAACTGGTCGTTGACCCGCAGCGCATGGGTGAAACGCGCCGAAGACGTGTCGTTGATGGTGGCTGTCGAATGCGCGGCGGTGGCGCGGGCCAGCGGCCTGAACTCGGCGGCGCCGTAGGTGTCGATGCCGGCATTGACGATGTAATGCTGGCGCCCGGACGACAGTTCGAAGGCGAGGCAGCCGGCATGGGCTGCATTGGACACGTCGACCGGCGGCGGCAGGCCGGTATCGGCGATGACCGTGGTGCCACCGATCGCCAGCCGCTCATAGCCCGAATGCGGCGCATGCAGCAGCGGCGAGCCGGCAGTGTCGTCGTGGCGCAGGATGGTGGCGATGCGGTCATGGATGGTGGCGCCCATGCCGTTGAAGCGGGCGAGGCTGCCATCCTGATGGCGGAAGAAGCGCAGCGCCGGCAGCATGCGGTCGATGGCGCCGATCAGCGCCTGCGGCGGCGCTTCGGCCTGGTTGGCATAGGTCTGCCGCAGCGGCAGAAGGTCGGCGAGGATTTCCAGCACCACCATCGGATTGCGCGAGACATGGCCGCCGTCGGCAAGAATCTGGCGATTGAGTTCTTCGGCGAGGTTGCGGGTGGCGCTGCGCAGCGCCGAGGCCGGCGCCGGCAGGGACAGTGCGGCGAATGCCAGCGCGATGCGAGCGCGTAGCCGGTCCTTGCCGTCGGGCATTTCGCGCGCCATGGACTTGAGATAGCGGATCTGCATCGCCAGCGATTTCAGGAAGGCCCGGTAGAAGGGAAATTCGGCGCCCTGCAGCACGACGGAAGAATGCTGCAGCCAGGCGATGATGCGTTTGGCCGTCGTGCCTGGCTCCCAGGCAATGCCCGAAATATGGCTGCCATGCATGGTGATCCAGTCGGAAACGAGCGCGCGGGCGTTTGCCGCGGCCAGCTCCGTGCCGGCGGCGCGCATGTGGCGCAGCCAGCGGAAGCCATGCAGGGTCTTCTGCCAACCGTGATTGGGGACATTGATCTGGAAAGGGGATTTGCCGCCGGTCTCGACCAGATGGCCAGACAGGGGATAGCGGCCGTAATAGATCTCGAGTGCGATCTGCGGATCGGCGAGGCGCAGGTCAGGCGGCGCGATCAGGACGCGTTCGGGCGTGCGGCCGGAATAGCGCCAGCGATAAACCGGCCCGGCACGCAGGCGCCGGCGCGTCTTGCGCCAGAACTCCTTCGCGACCAGCGTCCACAGACGCGTCGTGTTGCCGGCAGCAAGTGCCAAAAGCCCTCCTGGTCGTCCTCTACCCCGGCACAAGTTTACATGATTGAACGTAGCGTGCGAAGGCGAATTCCTGGCAACGGGTCCAGTTAACCCGGTCTTAACCCTGACTTGCCCTAAAAAAGTCAACAAATCCGGGCGGTTACACGCTTAGCCGGCGCGGCGCATACGCGCGGCGAAGAAGCCGTCCAGACCGGAGCGCTCCGGCGCGCCGAGGTCGAGATCGCCGGCATCGATTCGTTCCTGACGCAGCAAGGCACGCTG
>NZ_RZSJ01000678.1:0-3082 GCF_003998025.1 Mesorhizobium sp. M8A.F.Ca.ET.021.01.1.1 | reverse complement strand
AACAAACCGTAGCCGCTCGTCCATGATCCCAGTTTCTCGCCAAACCATCGCCGGTCCTCCCGGCGGACAAGAAAACTGTCACCCATGCTATCGGTCCATTCTGTTACCTATCTATCCGGTTCGGACACCGGGACCTTCTCCCCGTATAGTGACGGGGAGAGGGGCGCTATCCCTGGTGGTTTCGCCAACCTCCGACGTTGCAAAAAAGCGCGGCTTTGCGGACGGCTTCTTTCTCCCCGTCTACGGGGAGAAATGTCCGGCAGGGCGATGAGGGGCAGCGCAAACCCCGGCAATTGAGCAGCCATTGCAAAAGCCGCCTAATCCCCCAGCACCACCGTATCCATGATCTCGAAGCGCTCGGACACACCAATGCGGATCATGTTGAGTTTGCCTTCCCTGGTGAAGCGGAAGTCGCTGCCGGCGTCCGAGCTTGCCGGCAGGCCGGCATCGAAGGAGATGACGCGGCTGCCGCCATCGGGCCAGGTCACGGTCACGTCGGCCTTGTCCGTGCCCTTGCGCGTCACGTTCGCCGCGCAGAGCGCCATGGGCTGTCCAACGTAGCGGGCGCAGGGAATTTGCAGGGTTCCGTCCGCCGCCAGCGCCAGGCCATAGGCATCCTGCATGGCGATCTCCGCCGCGGATTTCGGCTTGGTTTCGGGGCTGGCCGGCTGGGTCGTGCTGCCCAGCCGAGCGGTCAGGTCGGGTGCATCTGGCGTCGCGCCGGTACCTCCTTCGGCGGGCGCGACGGCAGACGTATCCGCGGCCTGGTCGGGCACCGTCGCCGGATTGAGGGGAACGAGATAGCGTGCTGGCGTCCAGCCGGTTGCCTTGGGATTGTCCGATTCGATCTTGCACCAGGGGTGGCCGTCAATGTCGTTGCAGCCGAGGTTTCGGACGCTCGCACCGGCGGCCAGGCGGGCCTCGGTCTTGCCGATCGGCGATGGCTTGGCGCGGACATTGAGCAGGTCGTCGGGAGCGAGCCCGGTGACAACGGAGATGAACGGCGCCTCCTCGGCGACAGCCGGCCACGCCGCCATCATCAGCGGAGCGGCAATCAGCGCATGCAAACTTTGTCGGAGCGTAATCGTGCGCCTCATCATTTGGCCGTGCGCCGTACTCAAATCACCCTGCCGCGGCGGTCTCGCCGCATGCCCGGCCGGTTTTATAAGGGACGACGCGCCGCCATGTAAGTCGGAAAATTCAGGCTAACCATGGTGCTGGGCGGCTTCCGGCATGAAGCCGGTGCGCAGGCCGTGCGCCCATTCGGCGCGTCCCGCCTGTTCGGCCTGACGCGCCGCCGCCTCGTGGTCGTAGTCCACCGCGATCATCTCGAAACGATCCTGCCGACCGGCGTCGCCCAAGGTGACGATCCCGTAGCGGGCGTGCGGCGAGCCCTGTTCGGAGACATGCGCCGGAGGCGTGTCGTCGTCATAGGCAGGGCAGCCGATGCTGCCCGGATTGAAGATGACTGGGCCATTCGGGATGCGGATCAATTCCGCCCGGTGGCTGTGGCCGCAGAGCGCGATGCGGCAGGCCGGGTCGAGTGCCTTCAACCGGCGCCGGATCGCCGCCAGCGGCGCGCGCACCAAATGGCCATCGGTCACGGTATCGAGCAGATATTTCTCGTCATGGTCGGGGCGGGCATGGAAGGCGATGACGCCAGGCGCGATCTCAAGGGTCAGCGGTTGGGCGAACAGCGCATCGCGCTGCGCCTGCGTCAGTCGCTCCTGCGCATAGACGTCGGACGCCCACATGGTTTCGTCGGGGGGATCGGCGGCGACGCGGCGGTCATGGTTGCCGCGCACCGTCGGCAAGTTGAGCGCTTGCAGCCGCTCCATCGTCTCGCGCGGCCACAGCGGCCCCGAAACGCAGTCGCCGAGATTGACGGTGAGGTCGGTGCCGCCGCGCCGCGCCAGGTCCTCGAGCACGGCGTCCAGTGCGAGAACGTTGCCGTGGATGTCGGCGAGGACGGCTATGCGCATGAGGAGGTTCCCGGTGGGTGGCAGGACCTGGTCTCCTCACCCCGCTTCGCGACTGAGAGGAAAAGTTCAGGCCGGCATTTCCAAATCATGGCCGCCGACCGCGGGCAGGGCGGTGTCGTCCGCGGCCGCGGCGATGACACTGTCGAGCAGGCCGGGGAAGCGGGCGTCGAGATCGGCCCGGCGGAGCGTGATCATGCGGTTGGTGCCGACCACCTCGGCGCGGGTGACGCCCGCCTCGCGCAGTTTGGCGAGGTGGTAGCTGAGATTGGTCTTGGAGGCGAGGTCGAGGAAGCGGCTGCAGTTCAGTGGCAGGCCTTCCTTGCTGGCCAGATAGCGCACGATGGCGAGCCGCGTCGGGTCGCCGAGCACGCCGAGCACGATGGGCAGGCTGATCTGGTCCGTATTGGGGTGTGGCAAGGTCATGGCAGGAACCTAAGCACAGTGCGGGCCGATTTCAACGCGTCGATCCTGCTCGGCCCATACACACTGTTTCTCCTTTCGCGTGACCGTCCTGACACAGGGCTGTCAGCATGGTTCAGCTATTTTGCCCTGGCTTCATTGACATCATGGCCTGTTATGTCCAATTGTTCAATAACTTTTGAACTAAGGACGCATCCCCATGGACAAGAGAATCTTCTGGCTGGCGCTTGGATCGTTCGCGATTTCGACCGAAGGCTTCGTCATATCAAGCCTTCTGCCCGACATCGCCAGGGATGCCGGCATCTCCGTGCCGCTCGCCGGCTCGCTGATCACCGCCTTCGCGCTTGCCTACGCGATCGGCACGCCGATCCTGGCAACGCTGACCGGCGAATGGGACCGGCGCCGCGTCATCCTGTGGACGCTGGTGTTCTTCGTCATCGGCAATGTCGTCGCCGCCCTGAGTTCGTCCTTCGAAGTGCTTCTCGTCGCGCGCATCATCATGGCGCTGTCGTCGGGCCTGTTCGCGGCGACCGCGCAAGGCACGGCGGTAGCGTTGGTCGATGACCATCACCGGGCCCGCGCCATTGCCGTCGTCGTCGGCGGCACCACGGTGGCGGTCGCCGTCGGCGCGCCGCTTGGCGCGCTGGTCGCGGCCATCGCCGGCTGGCGCGGCACTTTCT
>NZ_RZSJ01000677.1:0-3087 GCF_003998025.1 Mesorhizobium sp. M8A.F.Ca.ET.021.01.1.1 | reverse complement strand
ACCGGAAATATCCGCCCGATCTGACCGAGCGGCTGGTTGGAGCCCTGCGCGCGGCAGGCCTCGGCAACGCGAGCTGACGTCCTCCGAACAGGACTGTTTGGACCAATCGAATTGTTGGCCGCCGAAAGCAGGTGGTAAAGTCCCGATATGACTGATTTGCCGGCTTTGTCACGCGAACTCGCGAGATCGGGAGGTCGCAAGCGCCAGTCGTCGTGAAAATTTTACTGGCCATCGTTCTGGACAAGGGGCAAACCAGCCGCATTTCTCACCTTGCCGTTCCGCAATAAAGCTCTCAGATTTCATGATCGCATCGCTTCACGTCGCCGAACAGGGTGCTGGCTCGAAGGCCATCGTCCTGCTGCATGGTTTCGGCGGCTGCCACGATATTTGGCACGACGTGATCCCGGCGCTGTCGCCTTCGGTACGCACACTCGCCTATGATTTGCCGGGGCACGGGCTGTCGCTCGATTTCCCCGGTGCCGGCCCGGCCAAGCTGGCGGCAAGGGCCGTCCTGGCCGATCTCACCGCGCGATCGGTAAAGCGCGTTCATCTGGTCGGCCACTCGATGGGCGGCGCGGTGGCGGCGCTGATGGCGCTGGCCGAGCCCGAGAAGGTGGCGTCGCTGACACTTCTGGCGCCTGGCGGCTTCGGCGCCGAGATCAACGGTCCGCTGTTGCGCCGCTTTGCCGCCGCAAGGGACCCATCCGACATCCAGGCGTGCCTCTTGGCGATGTCGGGACCACTGACGCGGCCTATCGATCACACCTTGGACGCCCTTGGGGACATGCGCGGGCGACTCGGCCAAGTCGAGAAACTCATCGAGATCGCTGCCGCCATGACCAGCCAAGACCGGCAGGGCGTCATCCCGCGCGACCGCTTGGAAACACTGACCATGCCGGTGATGGTGGTATGGGGAAGCGATGACCCGATGCTACCCGTTGCCCACACCGACAATCTGCCCGTGCAATTTCATGTGCACCACGTCCCGGGGGCTGGCCATATGCTGATCGAGGAGGCGCCAGAGCTGATCGCCACGATCATCCGGCGCAACATGAACCGCCGTGCCAGGCCCTTGCGCCCGAATTAGCCGCGACCGGCTGGGCCAGCGCGACACCACCCGGGCGCCTCGCCGTCTTGATCGCGCCAGTGCATTTTGCCGGCGGCTGTGTTAACTGCGTGTTAACCAACCCCGCGAGGCAGACGCCGATGAAGGACGCAGGCGAGAAGATCGATCCGTCAAGCAAACTGTCCGATGCCATCCGTGACGTGAAGAACGCCTTCGCTGACCGCGACGATGTCGTCGTCGACATGCGCGAGGCGCACCGCATGCGCCTCGACCTCCTGGCCGCGGACCTCGCGCCCGTCTTTGCCGATGTTCCGGCCGACATGGATAATTTCGACTTTGTCGTCTCCTCGGGCCTACAGCCGCGCCTGTGGATCGACGCCGTCAGCCATGTCGCGATGGGGCGCGACCGCCGCACCTACCGCTTCCTCAAGGACACTCGCATTGGCCGTGTCGTGCTTGCCGAATCGACCGAGATGAAGCCGGTCGCCGATTCCGTGACGCGTTATGTCGCCGAGCGCATCGTCGAACGCCGGAGAATGATGGAGGGTGGCGTCGAGCCGGCGGTCGCCGGCATGAGACGCGCCGAGGTCACGGAAGCCGAGCCGCCGCTGCGAGCCTCGACGCAAGGCAAGGGCTGGTCGGCCTTCCTGTCCGGCCTTGGGCTGGTCGCCGCCGGCGGACTTGTTGGTCTCGCGGTGTCGGCGGCGCTGTTGTGGGACCGCGTCTCGGCGATGGTTCTCAACTGGCGACCATAGCCGCGTCTGGCTCGACACCGAGTTCCACGGTCTGCAGATCGGAAGGCGGTATGGACGGTCCGGTCAGGCCGCGTCGCGTCAGGCGGATGCGCCAGTTTCCCTTTTCGCCGTCGATGTCGAACAGATTGTACTGTGCTGCCGGGTGATTGCCGCCCGGCGCCTGGCCGGCGGCGGCGACCCCGACGACCGGGACCTTTGCATCGCGAGGCCCGATCTGGAACAGCGACGGCAGGTGCGAATGGCCGTGCAGCACGAGCTCCGCGCCATGGCGGCGGATGATCTTGTGGAAGCGGGCGATGCCGAACAGCCGCTTGTGCTGGGAGACGGCGCCCCGCACCGGCGGGTGGTGGATCATGATCGCACGGAACAGCCCTTGCTTGGCCGTGCTCTCGAGGATCTTGCCGAGGCGAGCCGCCTGCCCCTCCATGAAGAAACCATTGGCCATGAAGGGCGCCGTGGCGCGCGCAGTCGAGACGCCGATCAGCGCGACATTGCCGCGCACGCGCAGATAGGGAAATGCATTGCGATCGACCGGCGTGTTGACACCGTCGCCGCTCATCCACGCCGCCCATGACCGGCAGATCTTGTCGAAGGCACCGGGCACATAGGCGTCATGGTTTCCCGGCACGACCGAAACGTCATGCGCCGACCCCAGCGTCTCGAGCCAGTGTTTGGCCATCTCGATCTCGCCGTCGAGCGCCAGGTTGACGAGGTCGCCGGTGACAGCGAGATGGTCCGGGCTTTGCGCCTTGATGTCGGCGACGATGGCGTCGATGACGGCATCGTGCATGTGGCGGCGGCGGTTGCGCTGCCAGTTGACGTAGCCGAGCACGCGCTTGGAGGCGAGATCGCGATAGGATACATCGGGGAGCGGCCCCAGATGGACATCGGAAATATGCGCGAGCCTGAACATTCCTCCTTCATAGGCGACGTGCACGCCGCTTTCCACCCACGGTTTCGCTACTGATGCCGACCGACGACGAAACCGCGTTCCGCCAGACCGGCTGGGCGGGGTTGAGGGCCCGGCTGTTCCATCTCTATTTCGTGCTGCGGCGGCCGATGACGCTCGGTGTGCGCGGCCTGATCCACGATGCCGCCACCAATTCCGTCTTCCTCATTCGCCACACCTATGTGCCCGGCTGGCAGCTTCCCGGCGGTGGCGTCGAGGTTGGCGAGACGCTGGCCGAGGCGCTGGCTCGCGAACTCGCCGAAGAGGGCAACATCGCGATGGCCGCCACGCCGGTGCTGAAGTCGATGCACTTCAAC
>NZ_RZSJ01000676.1:0-3089 GCF_003998025.1 Mesorhizobium sp. M8A.F.Ca.ET.021.01.1.1 | reverse complement strand
GCTGGAACCGCTCGGCTTCCTGGTCGACCGGCCAGTGTTCTCGGAGGAGGGCACGCCGGATATCGAGAACCTCTATGCACGGCGCTCCGGCAACGGCCCGCACCTGATGTTCGCGGGCCATACCGACGTGGTGCCTGTCGGCGACGAAGCCGCCTGGACGCACCCGCCTTTCGCCGCCGAGATCGCCAATGGCGAGATGTATGGCCGCGGCGCTGTCGACATGAAGGGCGGCATTGCCTGCTTCATCGCCGCGGTGGCGCGCCATGTCGAGGCAAATGGCGGACCGAAGGGCTCGGTGTCGCTGCTGATCACCGGCGACGAGGAAGGGCCTGCCATCAACGGCACGGTCAAGCTGCTCGAATGGGCCGCATCCAAAGGCGAGAAATGGGACGCCTCGATCGTCGGCGAGCCGACCAATCCGGACACGCTTGGCGATATGATCAAGATCGGCCGGCGCGGCTCGATGTCGGGCAGCATCACCGTCAATGGCCGCCAGGGCCATGCCGCCTATCCGCAGCTTGCCGACAATCCGGTGCGCGGCCTGATGAGCCTGGTGGATGCCTTGCTGCACCCGGTCTTCGACAAGGGCACGAAGGATTTCCAGCCGACCAATCTGGAGGTGACCTCCATCGATGTCGGCAACCCGGCCACCAACGTCATTCCGGCCAAGGCGACCGCCACCTTCAACATCCGCTTCAACGACAGCTGGACGGCCGAGACGGTCCAGGCCGAAATCCACAACCGCCTCGATCAGGCGGCGGGGCGCAAGAAGTATCGGCCAGGCAAGAAGACGCCGGTGGACTATGACCTCGTCTGGCGCGACCGGCCGAGCCATGTCTTCCTGACCCGCGACGACAGGCTGGTCGAGACGCTGAGCGGCTCCGTCGGTGCGGTGGTCGGCAAAAAGCCGGCGCTGTCCACCTCCGGCGGCACATCGGATGCGCGCTTCATCAAGGATTATTGCCCGGTGGTCGAATTCGGCCTGGTCGGCAAGACCATGCACATGGTCGACGAGCGCGTCGCCATTGCCGATCTGGAAACGCTGACGCGAATCTACCAGCGCTTCATCGACGACTGGTTCGGACAGGGCTGACCGGCATGCTTTCGGCGGACGAAACCCAAGCTTCGCTGACCGGCGCCTGGCGGCTGATGCTCGGCAAGGCCGATGGGCTGCGCCTGCTCGACCTGTCGGCCGACGGCTTCTGGAATTCGTTCTTCGCCATCATCATCGCGGCTCCGGCGCTGATCGTCGGCTGGGTCGGCATCGCCAACCAGATCGGCGATCCCGATGCCTTCGCCGGCCGCTTCTCCATGCTGGTGCGGCTGGCGACGGTCGATATCGGCTCCTGGGTGCTGCCGCTGGTAGCGCTCGCCTTGGTGGCGCCGCGCGCCGGCATTGGCGGGCGCTTCGTCCACTATGTCGTCGCCAGCAACTGGGCCTCGGCCATCACCGCCTGGCTGATGCTGCCCTCGGCGCTGATCAGGCTTTTCCTGTCATCGACAAGCCAGGTCTCGAGCCTTGTGTCGCTGCTCCTATTTTCCCTGTCGATGGTGCTGACCTGGCGCATGACCAATGCCACGATCGGCAAGGGCGCGGCCGTCGGCACCGCCGTTTTCGTCGGCATGTTCATCGCTTCGCTGCTGGTGCTGTTCGGGTTGCAGATGCTGCTTGGCATCGCCGTGCCGGACGATATCGGGGCTCAGAGCCTCTCGGGACTCTATCCGGGGTAGAGCCCAGTTCTAGCCAGGGCAGAGTTGGTGTCTATCCGGGGTAATCGACGCCTATCAGGAAAAGCCCATCGGGCGGCGCCACCTGGCCGCAGGCGGCGCGGTCTCGCGCCTCGAGCGCGGCCTTGAGGTCGCCTGATGTCCAGCCGCCGTCGCCGACCCGCTTCAGCGAGCCGACCATGGAGCGCACCTGGTTGTGCAGGAAGGACCGCGCCGAGGCTCTCACCTCGATCACGTCACCCGTTCGGCTGACATCGAGCCGCTCCAATGTCCTGATCGGGCTGTTGGCCTGGCACTGGGTGGAGCGGAAAGTGGTGAAGTCGTGCCGGCCGAGCAGGAGCTTCGCCGCCTCGTGCATGGCGGCGGCATCGAGCCGCTTCGGCACCCACCACACCTTGCCCTGTTCCAGTGCCGAAGGCGCGCGCCGATTGAGGACACGGTAGAGATAGTGCCGGCCGGTGGCCGAGAAACGCGCATCGAAGTCGTCGGAAACGACTGCAGCTTTCAGGATGGCAATGCGCGCGCCCGCCGCCTGCAGGTGCGCATTGATGGCATCGCGCACCTTGTCGTCGGGCCACGCCTTGGCAAGGTCGACATGCGCCACCTGCGCGGTGGCGTGCACGCCGGCATCGGTGCGGCCGGCGGCGCGCAGCCGGACCGCCTCGCCGCAGAATTTCTCGATCGCCTGTTCGATCGCCTGCTGCACCGAAGGCTGATCGGCCTGGTGCTGCCAGCCGGCAAACAGGCTGCCGTCATATTCGATGTCGAGGCGAAAACGCGGCATGCCGGTCGGCTGTACGCTCTCGCCTAGGCGGCGAGAGCGGTGAAGGCGGAGGCGTAGACCAGTCTGCCGGCTTCGGGTGCGTCGCCCCAGGCCAGCGCCTGCAGCGCCTCGCCTTGGTATTCGCTGTCGAACTTTTCAGCCCGGGCGTGGCTATAGCCGAAACGGCCGTAATAGGCCGGATCTCCAAGCACAACGGCTAGCGTCTCGCCAGCATCCTTGAGCCGGATATGGGCCTCGCGGATCAGCGCGCCACCGATGCCGGAGCCGTGAAAAGACGGCTCCACCGCCAGCGGGGCAAGCGCCACGGCGGCAAAACTCTTGCCGCCGTTCTGCACGAACAGGCGCGAAAACAGGATGTGGCCAACGGCCTGCCCGTCTTCTTCCGCCACCAGTTCGACGACGGCATCACCGCCGGTCACCAGCGCGTCGACCAGTCCGGCCTCCGCCTGCTGGCCGAAAGCGTGTTCCTCGACGAGGCGGATGGCCTCGCGGTCCCGCGGCGTCGCCGCGCGTATCGACATCATGCTCATGAGAATTTCAGTCCTTTTTCGATCTTGGCTCCGCGCAGGAATTCCGA
>NZ_RZSJ01000675.1:0-3093 GCF_003998025.1 Mesorhizobium sp. M8A.F.Ca.ET.021.01.1.1 | reverse complement strand
GGTCTGCATGCGCCGCCCGGCGGTCTCTTCCGGGTAGTCGAGCGAGCGGATCAGGCTGCGCCGCTCGCTCGACTACCCGGAAGAGACCGCCGGGCGGCGCATGCAGACCGAGTTCGTCGCGGTGCCACCCTTCTGGACCATCGGCCAAACCATCGACTACATGCGCGAGGACAAGAACCTTCCCGAGCGCTTCAGCCAGATATTCGTCATCGATCCGACCTTCAAGCTGTTGGGCGCCATCGATCTCGACCAGATCCTGCGCACCAAGCGCGCGGTCAAGGTCGAGGAAGTCATGCATGAGACGCGGCACGCCATCCCGGCCACCATGGACCAGGAAGAGGCGGCGCGGGAATTCGAACAATACGATCTCTTGTCGGCGGCCGTGGTCGACGAGAACGAGCGGCTGGTCGGCGTGCTGACCATCGACGACGTCGTCGACGTCATTCAGCAGGAAGCGGAGGAAGACCTGCTGCGCATGGGCGGCGTCGGCGACGAAGAACTCTCCGACAGCATTCTGGCGACTTCGCGCTCGCGCGTTCCCTGGCTGCTCGTCAATCTCTTGACCGCATTTCTGGCGGCATCGGTGATCGGCCTGTTCGACCACACGATCGAGCGGATCGTGGCGCTCGCCGTGCTGATGCCGATCGTGGCCGGCATGGGCGGCAATGCCGGGTCGCAGACCATGACCGTCACCGTGCGGGCGCTGGCGACGAGGGATCTCGACATCTACAATGCCGGCCGCATCATCCGCCGCGAAATGGGCGTCGGCTTCATCAACGGCATCGTCTTCGCCATCCTGATCGGTATCGTCGCGGCGGCGTGGTTCCGCGATCCTAATCTGGGCGGCATCATCGCCGCGGCGATGATCATCAACATGTTCGTGGCGGCCCTTGCCGGCATCCTGATCCCGCTGCTGCTCGACCGGTTCAAGGTCGATCCCGCGGTCGCTTCGGCGGTCTTCGTCACCACGGTCACCGATGTCGTTGGATTCTTTGCCTTCCTCGGCCTCGCGAGCTGGTGGTTCGGTGTCCGGTAAGCGTCTCAATTGACTTTTACGTAAATGCCGTGCGAGGCTCGTACGGGGTGCCGCGTTCGATTCCGGCGGGCAAGGGTTTGGTTCGGGACAGATGGGCGACGCCGCACGGCGATCGCCCGGAATTCCGGCATGGAGTGACAATGCGGGAATATTATTCGATCACCGAACTGACCCGCGAATTCGACGTGTCGACGCGGACGCTGCGTTTCTACGAAGACGAGGGGCTGGTGCAGCCGGTGCGTCGCGGCCGCACCCGTCTGTTTCGCCCTTCCGATCGCCATCTCATCCGGCAGATCATGCGTGGAAAACGGCTCGGCTTCTCGATCAACGAGATCCGCGAGATCATCCAGATGTACAAGGAGCCGCCGGGCGAGGTCGGGCAACTCAAGCTGATGATCAAGCGCATCGAGGAAAAGCGCGAGGATCTCAGGCAGAAGCGCCGCGACCTCGAGGAGACGCTGGCCGAACTCGACCAGGCCGAAGAGTCCTGCGTCGAGCGGCTGGTCGAGCTCGGCGTCAATACCTGACCTGTGCGGTTGCTCCGATGCCTCGCCGCCAGGAACTGTGAAGGCTTGAACCGGCGGTCGATCACGTCATGTTCATCACTCTCGCTTGGCTGTTTGTCGCCGCTGTCACCGTCCACAATCTGGAGGAGGCGGTTTTCCTGCCTGCCTGGTCCGAGCAGGCGGGGCGCTGGCACCGTCCCCTCGCGGCCAACGAATTCCGGTTCGCGGTGTTCGTGCTGGTTGTTCTTGCTGGCGTTGCGGCTTTGCTCGCCACCGTGCAGGGACGGGAGAGTTTCGGCGCCTACGTCCTGTCGGGCTATGCGCTTGCGATGCTGCTCAACGTGGCTTTTCCACATCTCCTCGTCACAATGGTCACGCGCCGCTATATGCCGGGGACCGCGACCGCTCTCGCATTGAACCTGCCGGTCACCGCGGCTCTGCTGCATCAGGCATTTCGCGAGGGATATATTTCGGCGACCGGCTTCGCCTTGACGGCGCCCGCCATTGTCCTGGCCATCGTGCTTCTGCTCCCGGTGCTGTTTTATGTCGGCCGGAAACTGCTTCCGGACACGGCAGGCGCTCCAGGCAAGGCTTCTGACTGATCCCGCCGGACCTCAGATCCAGCGCCGCACGCGTTTGGCGTAGTCGCGGTATTTCTTGCCGAATTTCGCCGCCAACATCTTTTCCTCGCGCTCGATCGCGACCTTCTGGGTGACGAAGGCGGCGACGAAGGCAAGCAGGAAGAACCAGGCGATGCCCGAGACGAAGGCAACGCCGATCAGCATCAGTGTGTTGGCCAGGTACATCGGATTGCGGGTGACGCCGAAGGGACCGGTCGTGACGAGATGATCGGGCACGGCGTTGGGATTGAGCGTTGTCCTGGCCCGTATCATGGTGCGGATCGCGGTGAACCAGAGGACGGCGACAGCGAACAAAGCCACCCAACCGGCGGCGAACAGGATGTCGCCCAGCAGGTCGCCGATCCAGGGCAGGGGATAGAGCAGGCCGAGGATGATGCTGAGGGCGATTGCGGCGACGTAGATCACCGGCGGCCACGGTATCAGCCCAGGCTTCGGCTCCGTCATTGCGTCCCTCCCTCCGTCATCTTGTCCTCGGTCTTGGCGGTACACGTTGCGGCAAGATCGGACAGATGCGCCCTGAAGTCCGCAGTCTGGTCGTTGTTGTAGAGCCGATCAAGAGAGCCTTCACCGTCGAGAGTCTCGAGCATACAGCCGCAATAGCTCGAACAGAAGGTTGCGTTGCGCATCTGCTCGCACGAGCGCTGGCAGGTTTTCAGGAAATTGACCCGCGGGGGGTCGACCTGCGCGGGCATCACTTGCGAGAACAGCCAGACGCAACCGATCAGCAGCGGCTGGTGGATCAGGTAGAAGGCCAGGCTGTGGCGGCCGATGAAGACCAGAGGATTGGCCCAGCGGCCTGGCACGCGGCTCGCCAGACGTGCCCGTATACCGGAAGCGGAAGCGAGTTTCGCCGCCCCGAGGCCGAGAAGCACGGCCCCGAACCATGGAAACAGCGGCACATAGTCGTTGG
>NZ_RZSJ01000674.1:0-3118 GCF_003998025.1 Mesorhizobium sp. M8A.F.Ca.ET.021.01.1.1 | reverse complement strand
ATCTGGGGGTCGTCGGCCGCGCAGAAGTACCACATGCGCTGGTTCGAAAAGCATCTGCCGAAGGATGGTTCGGTGCGCATCCATCGCTTCGACCAGACGCTGGTCGGCCTGTCGATTGCCGGGCCGAAGTCGCGTGACCTCCTGCAGAAGCTGGTCGATGTCGACATTTCGACCAAGGCGTTCCGCTTCATGGATTTCCGCGAAATGGCGGTCGGCGGCGCACCGTGCCTGGTCAACCGCATCACCTACACCGGCGACCTCGGCTATGAAATCTGGATGGCGCCGGCCTACGAGCGCCTGGTCTATAAGGCGATCAAGGAAGCGGGCGAGGAATTCGGCCTGGTCGATTTCGGCATGCGCGCCTTGCTGTCCATGCGCCTGGAAAAGAACTTCCCGACCTGGTTCCGCGAGCTGCGGCCGATCTACGGCCCGTTCGAAGGTTCGATGGACCGTTTCATCAAGCTGGAGAAGAACGACTTCATCGGCCGCGACGCCGCCGCCAAGGAACAGGCGGAAGGTCCAAAACTGCGCCGCGTCTCCTTCATCGTCGACGCGGCCGATGCCGACGTGATGGGCGACGAGCCGATCTGGGCCAAGGTCAGCAAGGATTACGGCACCGTCGAGAAGCCGCATGGCTACGGCGCGCCGCGCTTCGACACTTCAGGCAAGGAAATACGCGGTTCAAAGGCCGCCGAAGGCGCGTCCGCCGTGCGCGGCATCGTCGACGGCGACTGGCGCGTGGTCGGCTGGGTGACGTCGGGCGGCTATGCGCATTACGTGCAGAAATCGATGGCGCAAGGCTATGTGCCGGCGGCACTCGCCGAGGATGAAAGTGCCGGCCTGTTCGAGATCGAGATCCTCGGTCACCGGCGTCCGGCCCGCATCAATGTCGAGGCGCCCTTCGACCCGAGTGGCGAGAAGATGCGGACCTGAGGTTTCGCCATGGACAGCGCGGCGCCAAAGGGAAGCTTCGGCCGCCACCGCAAGATCATGCCGTTTGTATCAGGCTCGATCGAGGCGCTGCGCGACGCCTCACGACAGAAGGCCGCTGGGCTCAACCAGCATGTGCTGGGTTATGGCGCGGTGGCTGAAGCGGAATGGGCCGCGGCAGGCATTGCTCCCGACCTGCCCGCCATGCGGCAATATCGGCTCGACCGCATTCGCGCCGAGCTGAAGCGCCGCGGCTATGCCGGCGCCCTGCTCTACGACCCCATCAACATCCGCTATGCGACCGACTCTACCAACATGCAGCTCTGGGTGGCGCACAACCCGACGCGGCATTGCTTCGTCGCCACCGACGGGCCGGTGGTGCTGTTCGACTACTTTTCCTGCGAGCATCTTTCCGACCACTCCGGTGTCGTCGATGAAGTCCGCCCCGCCATTTCATGGATGTATCTCTATGGCGGCGAACTGACCGAGCAGAAAGTCCGCCGCTGGGCCGCCGGCATCGCCGATCTGGTCAGGGAGCACGGCGGTGGCAACAACCGCATCGCCGTCGACCACATCAATCCGGAAGGCGTTGAAGAGCTCCACCGCCTTGGTATCTCCATCGGCAATGGCGAAGCCGTGATGGAAAATGCACGGCTGATCAAATCACCGGACGAAATCCTCGCCATGCGCCGCGCCATTATTGCTTGCGAGGCGGCGATGGGCGAGATGGAACAGGCGTTGAAGCCCGGCATCTCCGAGAACGAATTGTGGGCTGAACTCCATCGCGGCAACATCGCGCGCGGCGGCGAATGGATCGAGACTCGGCTGCTGACGTCGGGACCGCGCACCAATCCGTGGTTCCAGGAATGTTCGTCGCGGATCATCGAGGCGGGCGATCTCGTCGCCTTCGACACCGACCTGATCGGCCCCTACGGCTTCTGCGCCGATCTCTCGCGCACCTGGCTCTGCGGCGATACAACGCCGACCAACGAACAGCGCGACCTGTTCCGCATCGCCGCCGATCAGATCGAACACAACACGGCACTGATGCAGCCCGGCGTCTCGTTCCGCGACCTTGTCGAACGCTCAGCGGTGCCGCCGGGAGACTGCTTCCCGACCCGCTACGGCGTACTCTACCACGGCGTCGGGCTGGCCGACGAATACCCGACCTTGCCGCACGCCAGCGACTGGACATCCGATACGCCCGACGGTGTGCTGGAACCAGGCATGGTGCTGTGCGTGGAGAGCTATATCGGCCGGCTGGGCGGCGGCGAAGGCGTCAAGATCGAGGAGCAAATCCTGATCACCGAGACCGGCAACGAAAAACTTTCAACCTACCCGTTGGATGAGAGGCTGCTCGGCTAGGCCGGCAAGCGCTTCGCGCATCGCGCGCACGGTCTTTTCCGGCGTCGTTTTCGCGGTGATGAACGGCAGACCTTTGCGCCGTGCTGTCCAGCCGACGATCACGACCTTGCGCGCCGCCGGCTCGAAGCGTTGTGCCAGCGCCCAGCTTTCGCAATCGAGCGCGGCGACATCCGCCATGCCTTCGGCGACCGCCACGATCGAGTCGCGATGGCCGCCGCTTTCGCCACGCGATGAAAAGATGTCCAGGTTTTCGCCGACCGCTTCCAGGTCGCGCGTCAGCGCGATGATGCCCGACATGGAATCGAGGCTGTTGAAGGTGAAGCGCTTGCCTCGGACGAGATCGAGCGGCAGCAAGGCCTTGCCGTCGGCGGGTGACCGAACCTCCGGCCCCTCGCCCAAGCGCATCACCAGCGCGCTCGAATAGAATTCGCCCCGTCCGCCTTCATAGGCGTCATAGCTTGGCTGGCCGACCACTTGCACATGCCGGGACAAACCGAGTTCCATCGGCCCCCAGCAGGTCTGCGCGAACAGCAGCGCGGGGTGAAGCCAGAGCTTGTGGAAATCGAGCTCGTCCGGTGGCAGCGTCGCCGGATCCGGAGCGATCAGCCCCCCCTGGGCGTCGTGGATACCGCCTGGCACGGCGGGCAGGTCAGCGTTGCGCCGCACGATGGATTGCGGCGCATCGATACCCCTAGGCCGGAAAGCATCGCGCAACGACGCCCATTGCGCGTCGACCTCGTCGCGCACTTCGGGCCAGTCGTACATCGGCAACGCCGCAATCAATTCGCTCATGCCGATATCAAACCACATGCCTCGAAAAAAG
>NZ_RZSJ01000673.1:0-3119 GCF_003998025.1 Mesorhizobium sp. M8A.F.Ca.ET.021.01.1.1 | reverse complement strand
CCCTCGATGCCGACCTCGGCATCATCGTCAACGTGCAGGCCAACGGCGCCACCCATTATTGGAATCCCGACCGCATGGTCTCCAGCACCGCCGCCCCCGAATTCGCAGCCTATCGCGCGCTGGTCGGCACGCTTGCCGGCAGGCTGCAGCGCTTCGCACAGGGCATGGTGGCGCTGGAACCGGTCAACGAGCCGCCGCAATCCTGCTCTTCCAATGTCTGGTCGAACGTCCAGGCGGCCCTTTTGACGGCCGCCAGGGCATCGTCGTCGGCCTTGCCGCTGGTCGTCACCGGCGGCTGCGGCTCGATGGTGAGCGGGCTCGCCGCGCTCGACCCGGAGCCGCTGGCGGCCTTCGAGCCGATCCTGTTCACCTTCCACTTCTACGAACCCTATCTGTTCAGCCACCAGGGCGCGCCCTGGATGCGCGAGCCCGTCTACCGCGCGCTGAACAACGTGCCATGGCCGGCTTCCGCCGGTTCGCTCGAACAGACGCTGGCCTCCGTCAGGGCGCGCATGGCTGATGACATCGAGACCTCCGAAGCGGACAAGCAGGCCGCCTATGCCGAAACCGAGCGCGTGCTCAAGGTCTATTTCGACGCCAGGCCCGACCGCTGGTTCATCGACAAATATATCGGCCAGGCGCGCGACTGGGCCGACAGCCACGGCATCGCGCCTGGCCGCATCATCATGGGCGAATTCGGCGCGCTGCGCACCGACGCCCGCTACGTCGCCGCCCCCAACCCCGACCGTGCCCGCTATATCGCCGATGTCAGGCAGAGCGCCGAGGCATCAGGCTTCCCCTGGGCCTTCTGGGACCTCTTCGACGGTATGGGCATGATGGACGACACGACGCGCGCACTCGACCCGGCGATGGTCGAGGCGCTGGGGCTGAGGATGGCGAAGTAGGTTGCCGTCCCACACGGGCAATCGTCGAGTTCCTTCACGCCCCCCTCTGTCCTTCCGGACATCTCCCCCACGAGGGGGGAGATCGGAGGCACGTCCGCCTTCGCCAATCGCCTATGCTGCAAGAGAGAGCCAGCGCAGAAGCCGCCAATCTCCCCCCTCGTGGGGGAGATGCCCGGCAGGGCAGAGGGGGGCGCCGTAGAGCGCTACCCTTGCAACCGTTGTACTCCTCGCCCCGCCACCCCCACCGGCCGGTACAGCACCAGCGCGATCACCACGAACTTGGTCATCAGCGTCGTCTTGGACGCCAGGCTTTCGGAGGTGTTGAGCAGGATCAGCCAGCCCAGCATCGTCAGCCAGATGCCGGGATGGCAGCGGCGCGCCACTTCGTGCATGAACAGTACGAAGCCCAGAAACAACAGCAAGGTGAAGAAGGCGCCCTGATAGAGCACCAGGCGGATGATCGGGTTCTCGATGCCCTGTTCGAGGCCGTTGATACGGCGCAGGCTTTCGATGAGATCGATATCGGGTCCCACGATCAGGTCGCGCAGTTCGAAATGCTTGAACAGCTCGAACATTTCGACGCGGGCATTGGCGCTGCCGCTGTCCGAAACGAAGCGTTCCAGCAGCGCGTCGAAGAAGCCGTAGGAGAACAGCATGGCGAGCACGACCGGCAGCAGCGAGCAGAGCACGACCGCAAGTGCGGCACCCGGCAGGCTGATGCGTCCTCGCCGCAGATAGGCGACGCCGCTGAAAAGCAGGTAGATGCCGCCGAGCGCGATCGTCGTCACCATCGCCGAGCGCCCGCCGAACACGACCAGCGCCGCGCATTGCAGGCCGACCAGCCCGAGCCGCAGCGGCATGGACAGCGATCGCGAACCCGAAAGCAGCGCCAGCACGTAGATCGCGGTGATGGTCGCGTTGGACAGCGGATGGCCCTGAAGCGCCGTCGAGCGCAGGTCGTTCATGAACACCTCGCCGTCGAGCCGGTAGGGAAAGACCAGCGTCTTGGTGGCGAACTCGAACAGCGCCAGCAGCGCGTTCGCGGTCATGACCGCGTGAACGACGGTCCGCATCCGGGCGAACGTCCTTTCGTCGTCCTCGGCCAGCATCATCACCAGCAGCGCCGGCGCCACGAAAGTGTCGATCATGCCGGCCATGCCGGGGCGCTGCCTGACGATGACGACGACCAGCAGCATGATCGACATGACGGCCAGCAGCGCGCTCGCCGGCCGCCTGTCGGCTATGGCCAGCGTGTAGCCGACCGGGTTGCCGAAGGTGCAGGCGCGCCAGGCAAACATCAGCACGAGCAGATAGGTCGAGGGATGGATCTTGGTCGCCGGATTGCCGGTCAGGCCGTCGTAATTGTAGCCCACCAGCCACAGCATGCCGCCCGAGATACTGAACAGCAACGCGACAACCGCGACTAGGCCGTAGCCGGTCACCCAGTCGAGGGAATTGCCGGCACGGGGCGCGGCCGCGACTTGACCCTGGCCGGCCCAGCCGGCTGGGGTGGCGGACCGGGCGGCACCTCGGATGGCAGCCATGTCAGGCCGCCTCGTCGACCAGCAAGGCGCCGGTCGGCAACCGCCCCATGACGGAAATGGCCTGCGAAGCCGCCGTGACATCGCGCATCGGCGTCGCGTTGAGCGTGGCGACAAGCACGATCTCGTCGACCATGGCAACCAGCGGCGAGGCGTTGAGATTGTCGGCCAGCGCGCCGCCGTCGACGATGACGAGTTCGAAATTGCGGCTCGCCTGGGCCAGCATGTGCTGCGTGAAATAGACGCCCTGCGCCTCGGAGAAGGCAGCCTTTGGCCGGCCCTTGCCCAGCACCGCCACGTTGCTGCCGGGCGCGTACTGGCTCAGCGCCTCGAAGGCATATTCGCCGCGCAGCACGTCGAGCAGGCCGGGCTGCGGCTCCTTCTGGCCGCCGCCGGCACTGTTGGTGTCGATGAACAGGACACGGCTGCCCCTGGCGGCCGCCGCGTTGGCCAGCAGACGCGCCACCCGGCCCCGCTGCGCGGCGTCCTCTGGCGCTGACGTCAGCAGGACGGATGGCACCAGCGGCCAGTCCGGCGGACGCCGGCTGGAAGAGAACAGGCGTCTCAGCGCCAGCCCGGCGACGGCGTCCATCTTCTGTCCGGCCGGCGTGGCGGCGCCGCCGAAAGGCCACCAGCGGCGGCGCGCCGATTTTGCCGGCAGCACGCCCACCAC
>NZ_RZSJ01000672.1:0-3135 GCF_003998025.1 Mesorhizobium sp. M8A.F.Ca.ET.021.01.1.1 | reverse complement strand
GCCGAGCACCGTCGACAGCGCCATGCCGTCGACGGTGCTCGGCCTGTGCTGGCGCCCGATGGCATCGGCCATTCCCGGCTTCAGGCCGATCGATCCCGCGCGCTGCGTGCTCGTCAACGCCCGCGATCTCGATCCGGCGGAGGAAAAACTTCTCGAAACATTGCCGGTCATCCGGACGGAATGCCCCGGCGTGGCGCAAGCGACGGAACAATTGAAGGCCGCCGGCGCCAACAGCGTGCACATGCATCTCGATCTCGACGTACATGATCCCAAGGCGCTGCAGGCCAACCGCTATGTCACATCAGGCGGACCGAACGCGGAGCAGCTGCGCCACGCGGCCTGCGCCATGGCGCTTGCGGTGCCGGTCGTCGGCATCACCGTTTCCGCTTACGATCCGGCCTTCGATGCCCAGGCCGAGGTGCCGCCGCTGGTCGGCCAGTTGCTCAACGATCTGCTTGCCACGATAGAGGGCCGCTGATGCTGAAAGCCCGTGTCATCCCTTGCCTCGACGTCAAGGACGGCCGTGTCGTCAAGGGCGTCAATTTCGTCGATCTCATCGACGCCGGCGATCCGGTGGAGGCAGCCAAGGCCTATGATGCCGCCGGCGCCGACGAGCTCTGCTTTCTCGACATCACCGCTTCGTCGGACAATCGCGAGACCATCTTCGACGTCATCGCCCGCACCGCCGAACAATGCTTCATGCCGCTGACCGTCGGCGGCGGCGTGCGCCAGGTCTCCGACATCAGGAAATTGCTGCTGGCCGGCGCCGACAAGGTGTCGATCAACACGGCCGCGGTGAAGAACCCGGATTTCGTCGCCGAAGCCGCCGACAAGTTCGGCAACCAGTGCATCGTCGTCGCCATCGACGCCAAGAAAGTGTCGGCGCCCAATGAAGCCGACCGCTGGGAAATCTTCACCCATGGCGGGCGCGAAAAGACCGGCATCAACGCCATCGAGTTTGCGCGAAAAATGGTCGATCGCGGCGCCGGCGAGATCCTGTTGACCTCGATGGACCGCGACGGCACCAAGGCCGGCTACGACATCGCGCTGACCCGGGCGGTATCGGACGCGGTGCGTGCGCCAGTCATCGCATCGGGTGGCGTCGGCACGCTGGATCATATGGTCGAAGGCATTCGTGACGGCCATGCAGGGGCTGTTCTGGCGGCCTCCATCTTCCACTTCGGCACCTACACCATCGCGCAAGCCAAGGCGCATATGGCCGCGGCCGGCCTGCCGATGCGGCTGGACTCGCTGGGAAACAGGTCCTAGAGCATGTTCCTTGAACCGGCTTTCGGAAAAGAGCAGGCTTAAACAAGAAGATAGACTGACATGGCCGAGTTTTCGCTCTCCGACCTGGAAAAAATCGTCAGCGACCGCGCCCATTCCGGCGATCCGGACTCATGGACGGCCAAGCTGTTTTCGCGCGGCATGGACAAGGCGGCGCAGAAGCTCGGCGAGGAGGCGGTCGAGACCGTGATTGCCGCCGTCAAGGGCGACAAACAGGGCCTCGTTTCGGAAAGCGCCGATCTCATATATCATTGGCTCGTCGTTCTCGGCATAGCGGGCGTTCCGCTGAACGACGTGCTCAGGGAGCTCGAAGGCCGCACCGGGCGTTCGGGCATCGCCGAGAAGGCGTCACGGCCCAAGGGCTGACCGCGAGGGAGGGCAGGTATCTCGATGGATCAGCTCGCGCCAACCGAGAAATATTCCCCGTTTCGCTTTTTCTCGGCCGAGCAATGGTCGCAATTCCGCGCCGACACCCCGCTGACGCTGAGCGAGGACGAGTTCCGCCGCCTGCGGTCGCTCAACGACCCGGTCGACCTCGAAGAGGTCAAGCGCATCTATCTGTCGCTGTCGCGGCTTTTGTCGGCGCATGTCGAGGCGAGCCAGCTTCTTTTCAGGCAGCGCCAGGCCTTCTTCAATGCCGTCGATGTCGCCAAGACGCCGTTCATCATCGGCATCGCCGGTTCGGTCGCGGTCGGCAAATCGACCACGGCGCGCGTGCTGAAGGAATTGCTGGCGCGATGGCCGTCGAGCCCCAAGGTCGACCTCATCACCACCGACGGCTTCCTGCTGCCCAACGAGGTGCTGCGCCGCGAAAACCTGATGGAGCGCAAGGGGTTTCCCGACAGCTACGATGTCGGCGCGCTGCTGCGTTTCCTCTCGGGCATCAAGTCGGCGTTGCCCGACGTCCGCGCGCCGGTCTATTCGCACCTCACCTATGACGTCATCCCCGGCGAGTTCGTCACCATCGACCGGCCCGACATCCTGATCTTCGAAGGCATCAACGTGCTGCAGCCGGGCAAGCTGCCGCAGGACGGCAAGATCGTGCCTTTCCTGTCGGACTTCTTCGACTTCGCCATCTATATCGATGCCGATGAGAAGCTGATCCACCAGTGGTATATTTCCCGCTTCATGCGGCTGCGCGAGACCGCCTTCCGCAACCCGGACTCCTTCTTCCATCGCTATTCGCGGCTGTCGGAGGATGCGGCCAAGGCAATCGCCGAGGGCCTGTGGACCAACATCAACCTGAAGAACCTGCGCGAGAACATCCTGCCGACGCGCGCCCGCGCCGACTTGATCCTGCGCAAGGGCGCCGACCACCTGGTCGAGGAAGTGGCGCTGCGCAAGCTCTAGGCTTTCAGAAAACGGTTCCGCTCGAACCGTTTCGATGCGACTGGCGTCCGATTAGAACGCCCTTAACCGATTGGTTGCTAGAACTCCGCCATATCAGCTGTTGTGGTGAAGGCCGTTGGCATGGATGCGCCGCTCATTGCCCCGGGCAAGCCGGCAAGCTTGAATTCCAGCCAGGCCGCGTCTCGTCTCGGTGCTCCGGCCGCTGCAACGTTGCTGATCGTCGCCTATGCGACCATCACCTCGCTTCTTCTACCGGTCAATGTCGACGTCTCCTGGCTGCTGACGGTCGGCGACCGCGTCCTCAATGGCGAACGCCTTTACGTTGATATTGCCGAGGCCAACCCGCCGTTTTCAACCTGGCTCTATCTGCCCTTCCTTGTCATGGAGCGGCTGACCGGGCTCGCGGCGGAACTCTGGCTGAGCGTTGGACTGGCGGCGCTGGCGGTTGCTTCAATCTGGTTTTCGGCCCGCATTCTCATCCAGGCCGATGAATCGCTC
>NZ_RZSJ01000671.1:0-3142 GCF_003998025.1 Mesorhizobium sp. M8A.F.Ca.ET.021.01.1.1 | reverse complement strand
GGTGTCCTCAACCACTGGTTCCTGTCGACGTCGGCGGCGCGGGAGCTCGGCCTTGTCACCAACGGTCGCGGCGCGCGCGGCGGCTCCTCCGTCTCGCCGTCGTCGACGAACCTTGCCATCGAGGCGGGCGAGCGCTCGCCGGAGGATTTGATCGGCTCGCTCAAGACCGGCTTCTACGTCACCGAAGTGTTCGGCCAAGGCGTGGACATGCTCACCGGCGAATACAGTCGCGGCGCCTCGGGCTTCTGGATCGAAAATGGCGCGCTCGCCTATCCGGTCGCCGAAGTCACCATCGCCTCGAACCTGAAGACGATGTTCCTCAACATGGTGCCGGCCAATGACCTCGACCGCAATTTCGGCACCGCGGCCCCGACGCTCCTGATAGAAGGCATGACCCTTGCCGGAGCATGACCTGACCACTGCCGGTGCCGATCAGGACTTGCCGCTGCTGCGTGACGCCGCCCGCGAGGCCGGTCTTATCGCCATGCGCTACTTCGGCAACAATCCGCAGGTCTGGATGAAGGGCGGCACCTCGCCGGTCAGCGAAGCTGATCATGCCGCCGATGCGTATCTGCGCCAGACGCTGCTTGCGGCACGGCCGGATTATGGCTGGCTGTCGGAAGAGACGGCCGACGATCCGGCACGGCTTTCGGCGCGCCGCACCTTCGTTGTCGACCCGATCGACGGCACGCGCGGCTTCCTCGAAGGCCAGCGGACATGGTGCGTCAGCGTTGCCGTCGTCGAGAATGGCCGCACGCTCGCCGGGGTGCTCGAATGTCCGGCGATGGATGAGACCTACTCGGCGCTGCCCGCTCAGGGCGCCTTCCGCAACGACAAGCGCATCGCGGTGCGCAAGCCTGGGGACAAGGCTGAAATTTCAGGATTGAAGCAGTTGATCGACCTGGTGCCTGCCGCCTGGCAGCAGCGGCTGCAGCGGGCACCCTACATCCCCTCGCTCGCCTACCGCCTGGCGATGATCGCCAACGGGACGCTCGACGCAACGTTCGTCAAGCCGAACGCGCATGACTGGGACATCGCAGCCGCCGATCTCATCCTGCGCGAGGCGGGCGGTCAACTGCTCGACCCGAATGGCCGCGCGCCGCTCTACGCCGGCGAGGTGATCCGCCACGGCGCGCTCGCCGCCGGCAGCGGGGACCTGCTGGCGGTGCTTGTCGATGTCATCGCCGGGCTGGATGCCTGAAAGCGTTTTCGAAGGTTCCAAAGTCGGCGGCTTTGGTCTAGACCTGTCACAAACTCACGATATGTGAAGGACCGACATGGCCGCGGAAGACGGAAAGAAACAGCTTTTGCATCTGGTGTTCGGCGGCGAACTCAAGAAGCTTGGCGGTACCGAGTTCAGGGATCTCGACGCGCTCGACATCGTCGGCGTCTATCCCGACTATCAATCCGCGCACACTGCGTGGAAAGCCAAGGCGCAAGCCAGCGTGGACAATGCTCATATGCGTTATTTCGTCGTTCATCTGCACCGCCTGCTGGATCCTGATAGCAAGGCCGCCGGTTGACCTCGATGGAGCATGATCTGGCGAAACAGCCAGCCAGCGAGGCCGCGCCCACGGGCAGGGGCGGCAGCCGCACGACCAAAGCCTTCTGGCGCCGCATTCGCGAGCCGCTCGCGCAGTCTCGATTCGTCAAGAACGCCATTGCCAGCCTGCTCGCGCAGTTCGTGCGGCTGGTTCGCCTGACCAGCCCCCTGGTCGCCGGATCGGCGCGCTTTTCGGGCGGCGCCTACGCCGAGTTCGAGCCGGGTATCATTGCTCTGTGGCATGGCCAGCATCTTTTGACACCGGCCTATTACCCCAAGCGCAAACCCCTGGTTGCCATGGTGTCGCGCAGCGCTGATGCCGAACTCAACGCGCTGATGCTGGAGAAGTTCGGCATCGAGGCGGTGCGCGGTTCGGGTGGGCGTGACAATGCCAGGCATCTGGACAAGGGTGGGGCCAAGGCGCTGATCGCCCTCAAAAAGTCGCTCACCGCAGGCAAGAACGTTGCCATGATCGCAGACATTCCCCACGGTACCCCGCGCGATGCAGGGCTCGGCATCGTTCTCCTGGCTCGCCTCTCCGGCCGGCCGCTCCTGCCCGTCGCCATAGCCACCAGCCGCCGCAAGGTGCTGGAAAAGAGCTGGGACAAGACCACCATCAACCTGCCCTTCGGCCGCTCCGCCGTGACCATCGGCGCGCCGATCTTCGTGGCGGCGGATGCCGACGACGCCGAAATGGAACGCAAGCGCCTGGAAGTGACGGCCGCCCTCAACGCCGCGACCGCCGAGGCCTACCGTCTCGTGGACGGTCCTCGATGAGCGGCCGCTGGGCCCGCACCATGCTGTCGGCATATCGATTTGCCGGCGCGGCCGCCTATCCGCTGGTCGGACCCTATGTCGCCTGGCGCACTTCGCGCGGCAAGGAAGACCGCAACCGCCGCCGCGAGCGCTACGGCGTCGCCGGCCGGCCGCGCCCCGAGGGGCCGGTGATCTGGATCCATGCCGCGAGCGTCGGCGAGACCTTGGCCGTCGTGCCGCTGGTCGAAAGCATCCTCGACTACGGCGTCAACATCGTGCTGACGACCGGCACGGTAACCTCCGCCCAGGTCGTCGACGAGCGGCTCGGCGACCGCATCATCCACCAATATGTGCCGCTCGATCTGAAGCCGGCGGTCAGCCGCTTCCTCGATCACTGGAAACCGGATCTGGCGATCATCGCCGAATCCGAGATCTGGCCGATGACCATCCTCGAACTCGGTGCTCGCCACGTGCCGCAGGTGCTGGTCAATGGCAGGCTCTCCGATCGCTCGTTCACGTCGTGGAAGAAGCGGGCCAACATCGCCGAGGCGCTGTTCGAGAATCTGGCCCATGTCGTTGCCCAGTCCGACGTCGACGGCGAGCGGTTTCGCGCGCTCGGCGCCCGGCCGGTCACGGTGTCGGGCAACCTCAAGGTCGACACCAACCCGCCTCCGGTCGACGATCGCGCGCTCGGCATTTTGCAGCGGCAGATCGGCGATCGGCCGACCTGGGCGGCGATCTCGACCCATGATGGCGAGGAAGTGGTCGCGGCGGAAGTCCACGCGACGCTGCACAAGCGTCACCACGGCCTTTTGACGATCGTCGTTCCGCGTCACCCCGATC
>NZ_RZSJ01000670.1:0-3153 GCF_003998025.1 Mesorhizobium sp. M8A.F.Ca.ET.021.01.1.1 | reverse complement strand
GCTTGGAACTGTGGCTGCCCGGCGGCGACACCGCCAAGGTTTCCGGCATCTACAGGATGCTGGGCAAGGACCAGGTCAAGCTGACCGCCGCCAGAACCGGCGACACCGTGGCGCTCGGCAAGCTGGACGCGGTCAAGACGGGCCAGACGCTCAGCTCCGCCAAGGGAGGCATCAAACAGCTCTTCGATGTCGAGCCGCCGCAGCCGGTCTTCGCCTTCGCGCTGCGCCCCAAGGAGCGCAAGGACGAGGTCAAGATGTCGGCGGCCATCCAGCGCCTGGCCGAGGAAGACCCCTCGCTCAGCCTGCGCCACAACCAGGACTCGGCCGAGACCGTGCTGTCGGGTCACGGAGAGATGCATCTGCGCGTGGTGCGCGAGCGGCTGGAGGGCAAGAACCAGATACCGGTCGAAGGCCATGCGCCGGCGGTGCCCTATCGCGAGACGATCCGCAAACCGGTGCAGCAGCGCGGCCGTCACAAGAAACAGTCGGGCGGCCACGGCCAGTTCGGCGATGTGGTGATCGAGATCAAGCCGCTGCCGCGCGGCTCCGGCTTCCAGTTCACCGACACCATCACCGGCGGCGTCGTGCCCAAGACCTACATCCAGTCGGTCGAGACAGGCATACGCGACTATCTGAAGACCGGCCCGCTCGGCTTCCCCGTGGTTGACGTCGCGGTCAACCTGTCGGACGGCTCCTACCATGCGGTCGATTCCTCCGACATGGCGTTCCAGATGGCGGCAAAGCTCGCCATGAAGGAAGGCATGGCCGCCTGCTCGCCGGTGCTTCTGGAGCCGGTGATGAAGATCGAGATCGTCACGCCGTCGGACGCGACATCGAAGATCATCGCACTGATCCCGCAGCGGCGCGGCCAGATCCTCGGCTATGACGCGCGGCCCGATTGGCCCGGATGGGATGTCGTCGAGGCGACCATGCCGCAGGCCGAGATCGGTGATCTGATCATCGAGCTGCGGTCGGCCACTTCAGGCGTTGCCAGCTACCGCGCCGCCTTCGACCATATGGCCGAGCTGACTGGCCGTCTCGCCGACGAGGCGATGAACGCCAACGGCAAGGCCGCCTGATTTCACTCGTTTCATGAGAAGCCCCCTCGAAGGATCGAGGGGGCAAAAACCAAAAACGGCGCCCGGGGGGCCGGACGCCGTTTTGTTGTGCGGACCGTTTTCTTGGGAGGAGAAACGGCAGGTCCGCCGCATGTAGGTCGCCGAACTTCGGCGGAAAAGGTTCGGACGCGGTAGCCGCCTGAGCCCGGGCCGTACGAGTGATGCCCCCATCTCCCGTCCGAACCACACCGCGTCCTAGCATCTACATAGCAGCGGAAGGCATCGTTGTCATGTTACCAGAGGTTACATGACACTGTTACGTGGCAATTCTGATGAAATTTTCGCTCGTCCCGCCCGGGTCCGGGCAACAAAAAAGCCGGATCAACGAAGATCCGGCTGAGTTTGATTGGAAGTGCCTGTTAAGGCTAACCTCCAGAGGGGAACACTCGAGGGCGCTAATGGGAGGAGAACGCGCCCAGGAGATGATCTATATATGTGCTCATCATGCCCAAGAAACAAGCATCTATTTTGCAACACACGCATGCAAAAAGGCACAGGCTGTGGTCCAACCCATTTAGGGAGCCAATAGGACCAGCAGAATCGTGAAAATGAAGCGTACTTTCGGGTCATTGTCGTCTCGAAAACGCCAATTCCAACCGATTTTGTTCCCAAAATGCCGAAAAACACTGATGATGTGGAATGAGGCACCGGCGGTTCAATTCCAAGGCAGTCAAGCGGAGATCAACCAATGCGTAGGTTTTCGGCGATTGCCGGCAGCGGCATTTTCCTGATTGCTGCCCCCGGCGTGGTCGCCGGGCTGATTCCCTGGCTGCTCAGCGAGCGCTGGAGCCTGCCATGGTCGCCCCTGCCCGGCCTTGTCGTCGCCGGCGGCGTCCTCATTGTCGCCGCGGCCGCCGTGCTGCTACATGCCTTCGCCCGCTTCGCACTGGAGGGGCTGGGCACGCCGGCCCCCGTCGCACCAACCGAAAGACTGGTGATCGGCGGCATCTACCGCCATGTCCGCAATCCCATGTATGTCGCCGTGCTGTCGATCATTATCGGCCAGGCGCTGTTGTTCTCGAGCTGGTCGATCGCCACCTACGCGGCGATCGCGGCGGCTGCCATGGTGACCTTCGTCAAGCTCTATGAGGAGCCGACGCTCGCCGGCCGCCATGGCGCCGAATACAAAGCCTACCGCCACAACGTACCGGGGTGGCTGCCGCGGATTACGCCCTGGAAAGGATAGGCTCGCGGAGCTGACCCTGGATCAGAAGGACCAGCTTCTGGCCTTGGCGATGATGAAGTCGCGGAACACGTGCAGCTTGGCCTGGTTCTTCATCGCGTCGGGATAGGCGAAATAGGTGTCGAAGGACGGCACCTCGGTTTCCGGCAAAAGCTGCACCAGGCCGGAATCCTTGCTGATCACATAGTCCGGCAGCATGGCGATGCCGGCGCCGCCCTGCACGGCGCGCTTGATCGACAGGATGTCGTTGATCTGCAGTGTCGGCACGCGCCGGCCGCTCTCGAAATCACCGACCGTCTCCAGCCAGTTCAACTCCGACAGATGCGACGGCACAGGCAGGCCGAAGGTGACGATGCGATGGCTTCTCAACTCTGCGATCGAGCCCGGCTTGCCGTATTTGGCGACATAGGACGGTGCCGCGTAGAGATGGAAATGCACGGTGAACAGGCGGCGCTGGATCAGGTCCGGCTGTTGCGGCTGGCGCAGCCGGATGGCGCAATCGGCCTGGCGCATGGTGAGGTCGAGCTCCTCGTTGGCGAGGATCAGCTGCAGGCTGATTTCGGGGTAAAGTTCGATGAACTCCTGCACCCGCTCGGTCAGCCAGCCGGCGCCGAGGCCGACGGTCGTCGTCACCCTGAGCACACCGGACGGGCGGTCCTTGGTCTCGGTCAGCCGCGACTTGATGGTTTCCAGCTTCATCAGCACGTCATGCGCCGTGCGGAACAGCATCTCGCCCTGTTCGGTCAGCACAAGGCCGCGTGCATGACGATTGAACAGCGGCACGCCGACATCATGTTCGAGCGCGCTCACCTGTCTCGATATCGCCGATTGCGACAGATGCAGCGTCTCGGC
>NZ_RZSJ01000066.1:0-17127 GCF_003998025.1 Mesorhizobium sp. M8A.F.Ca.ET.021.01.1.1 | reverse complement strand
GCCACCTCAAGCCTGCGAAGGGCGGTGGCGCAGGCAAATCGGATGGGCCTGGGCTTCCGCCGACATGAGCCGACGCAGCGGCAGCGCGTCCATGTCGCGGAGGCTCATCCAGCATCAGGAGCCTGCCGTCCCGGGAGGCCGGGTCATGGTCGAGCTGATCAACGTGGCGGCCAGACGAGCTCACGCGGCAATGGATCGCGTTGGGATTGGCTATCGCTGCCGTGAGCGTCGCTCTCTTCAAAAATGACCGACCGGTGACAGGCCGGCAAACTATTCATCGGTGGCGGCGCAAGTCGCGGCCTCGTCGCCCCAGTCAGTTCATGGCCTGCAGATGCCGGTAGGAACGGTCGGTCAGCTCTTGCATATCCATATCATTGAGCCAGCCATGCCGAAATACGAGCTGATTTACTCTGACTGCGCCTTGTTCACGCCACGCCGCGCTTTCTGCTCCTCGAGCAGCGTATAAGCCACAAAATATTTGTAGATATTTCCGACATACTGAACCGTTTCGCGCCCAACCACCTTCGCGGCGCCGTTCTCCACATTGCCGAACCATAGATCGGGGTTGAGGCCCATCGTCTTCGCGGCACTGCGAAATTTGCGCAAGTTGCCAGGCCCGGCATTGTAGGCGGCAAGCGTCAACAGCGCCCTGTTGACTGGGTCGAGTTCGGCATCGTTCACATAGGTTGCCGACAAATAACGCATGTATTTTGCGCCCGCTTCTATATTGCGATCCGAGCTTTCCGCTATGCCGCTGATGCCTATCGCCTTATCGGCAGCAGTCGACGGCAACATTTGCATGATGCCGACGGCGCCCCGAGAGCTGCGTTCGCTCTGGTCGAGACGCGATTCCTGGTATCCCTGCGCGGCCAGCAGCAACGCATTGAGTTTGTAGGCAGCGCTATATTTCTCGAAGGCGTCGCGCAGAGCCTGGAATTTATCGACCTCGGACTGCTCGTAGGCGGAACGCACCATCTTGTCATCCTGGTAGTAGCGCTTCTTCAAAATGTTGCCGAAGGTCGTCCCGACCTTGTATTGCTTGACGAAAGCGTTGAGCCTTTTCATCAGTTCCGGGCTGTTCTTACGGACCGCCCAGGCGATTTCCCCGTCCTGCGCTATCGCAATGTCATCGTGCAGTTCGATGTTATCGAAGACCCTGGACCAGATCCGCGCCTTGTGGCCGTCGACCACGCACCAGGGCAGCAGGCCGGCATTGACCATCTCCAGAAGATCCTCATCCTCGAGATTTTCGTCGATCGGCGCGATGCCGATCTCGGCTTGGCCCGCCGCGCGCCGGTCGCTGTTGAGCTTTTGCAGATGCTCGAAATAGCTGCTGCTCGCGCGAACGCGGATTTCCTTGCCGCCGAGATCGTCGATGGCGGCGATTTTCGGCGCGGCCGGGCCGGTGACCAGGATTTCTTTCACGCCGCTCGCCAGGGGATCCGTGAAGTCGACGATCTGCTGCCGTGATGGGGTAATCGTCAGATTTGCCGCGACAATGTCTCCGCGCCCTTCGATGAGCGCGGGAAGCAGCCGGTCCCGGGCCACCGGCACGAAGGCCACACGAATTTTTTCGATTTCCTTTTTCTTGTTCTTGTTGATCTGCCGCTCAAGCGCCTGGCCAAACTCGACCGCCGTGCCAAGTTGCTCACCACGGTCGATGAAGTAGATCGTCTTGCTGTAAGGGACCAGGATTCGGATAAGACGTCTCTTTTCCATTCCGCCGTAGTCGCCGGTCCAGGCGTCAAATCCGGGGCGCAAAGCGGCCTCTTTGGACTGTGAGAGATTGGGGAAAAGCAGCGAGGCCAGGGCAAGCACGATGAGGGCCGGCACGATGCGCGCTACGGCCCTCCGGAAGATCAAAGCCGCGCCACGGCTGTTTCGCCTTGTCACCAGAAGGAAGAACTGAAAAGTATCGAGTATCAAGTCGGCCATTATCATCCCGGTTCACCCCTCTGCTTCGCCGAGCCATCAGATCATGGATCGAACGTCATCCTGAGCCAACTGTTGCTGGAGTATGGTATTCGAGTTTTCTTGTGCACGACAAAAGCCCGCATCTTGGCCAAGTCGAGCCAGGTGGCGGAAACTCGGCCAGGAACATGTGTTCTCCATTGAGGCATGCTCATTGGAAGCGATCGGCCATTTGCCACGGAACAAAGAAACGCCAGCCCGCCAACCGGCGCGATCCACGCGCAATGAAGTTGACATTGCCCCCAGCCTCCACGACCCTTGCACCGGCATACCCACCGATGCCACCCGCTCCTTCATTGCGATCCGCATGGCGGTGCCTGGTCGCCAGCTTGCGGTTCGCTGCCCTAAATAGCAGTTTTGGCGTTGCTGCGCCACGCCAAGGGCGGCCCGCAAGACCGTCGCGGCGATGGAACTGCTTTCGGACAAGATCATGCTGCAGCAAGAACTGGATCACGACGACGTTTCGACAGTCACACTGACCTGAAGGCATGAAAGCCGCCGCATGTAGGGGGAATTGCGGCGAAAACAACCAGTTGATGCATGTCGCCCGGAAGTGTCCTCGTTCCGGAACCACGACATGGACAAATCAGAACCTTGAGGCAAGATGGCGATGGAGCAGGCCGAGCGCGCCGGTTTTGCGCAGGTCGAGGAACGATGTTCTGGGTCACTCCCCGTTCGTTGCTATTCCCGTGAACGACGTCGACCGTACGGCCGGACCGCTTGGATTGCGACTGGCGCCGCGCCACCCGGTCGGCAACCGTATCGGGACCGGCGCGAGCGACCGTTCAGCGACGTTGGCGCCGAGGAGGTAAATCAGTTAAAACTAAATCAGGCGGAATTATTGTCCGCGATTTCAGGAGACGACATGTCCGAGGAGCATGTTGAGCGTCGGCTGGCGGCGATCCTGGCGGCTGATGTGGTCGGCTATAGCCGTCTTATGGAGGCCGACGAGGAGCACACGCTCAATCTCCTTCGGCAGCATCGACGGGAGTTCTTCGATCCGACCGTCACCAAGCACGGTGGGCGCATCTTTAAAGTGATGGGTGACGGCTTCCTGGTGGAGTTCGGCAGCGTAATCAATGCGGCGCGCTGCGCGGTCGAGATCCAACGCGGCATGTCCGAGCGGAATGCCGGCATCCCCGAGGCCCGGCATTTCAAGTTTCGCATTGGCATCAACCTTGGCGACATCATCGTCGACGGTGATGATTTCCATGGCGACGGCGTCAATCTTGCGGTGCGGCTGCAGGGGCTCGCAATACCCGGCGGCATCGCCTGCTCGGAAGTGGTGCGCCATGAGGTCGGCAACAAGCTGGGCGTCGACTTCGCCGATCAGGGCGCCAGGACCGTCAAGAACATTGCTCAGCCGGTGCACGTCTATTTCGCCAACTGGGACCAGGGCGTCTCGCAAGTCGAGACGCATATTGCAGTCGAGAGCGTCCAGACACTGGTGCGGTCCGACAAACCGTCGGTGGCGATCCTACCCTTCGCCAATCTGAGCAATGACCCCGACCAGCAGTATTTCAGCGACGGCATCACGGAAGATATCATAACCGACCTCTCGAACGTCTCCGGCCTGTTCGTGCTCAGCCGCAATACGGTGTTCGCCTTCAAGGGCAGGACCGACAAGATGGAACGCATCGTCAGGGAACTTGGCGTCGGCTACATTGTCGAGGGCAGCGTCCGCAAGGCGGGAAACCGGGTCAGGATCAATGCCGAGCTGATCGAGGGCGCCACGGACGGACACGTCTGGGCTGCCCGCTTCGACCGCGACCTCACCGACATCTTCGCCGTGCAGGACGAAATCGCCAAGGCGGTCGTGGCGCAGCTCAGGGTCAGGCTCCTGCCCGAGGAGAAGAAGGCTATCGAGCTGGCACCGACGGACAGTGTCGAAGCCTATACGCATTATCTTCGAGGCCGCGATTACAGCCACATCGCGACCAGAGCGAACCACCTGATGGCCAGACAGAGCTATATCAGGGCCATCGAGCTTGATCCGGGATATGCCCGCGCCTATGCAGGCTTGGCGGTCTGTGACGTACGCCTTCAGTCGATCTACGGCTCCTCGATCCAGGTAGACGACATTCTCGCCACCGCCGACAAGACCCTGGCTCTGGACCCGAATCTGGCCGAGGCGCATTCAGCCAGGGGCTTTGCCCTGTCCCTTGCCGACCGGCGTTCCGAGGCCGCGGCGGCGTTCGAACAGGCTCTGACGCTCGACCCCAACTGCCACGAGGCCAACCGCTACTATGCCGAGTTCTGCGTGACCGGCGGCCAGTTCGAGCTCGCCGCGACGTACTTCCTGCGCGCGATGGAGATCAAACCGACCGACTACGGCGCACCGGTCATGCTGGTGAACGTCTTCCGCACTCTCGGCCAACAGAACGACGCGGAGCTTTATGCGCGGATCGCATTGGAGAGAGCGGAAGAGGAACTCCGCCTGCATCCGGAGAACGCCAATTGTGCCTGCCTGGGGGCGATCGTGCTGGCCTTCCTTGGTGAACGCGACAAGGCCGCGAAGTGGCTTGGCCGGTCTCTGGAAATCGACCCTAGCGATATCAACGTCCAATACAACGCCGCTTGTACCTATGCGTTGCTGGGGGAATTCGAACGCTCGATCGACCTTTTGGAAGTCTGGCTACCGCAGGCTGGCGCCGAGATGAGACTCTGGTTCAAGAACGATTCCGATTTCGCCTCTGTTCGCAGTCATCCCCGCTACCAGAAGTTGCTCGAGCTCCTGCAGTAGCGATACGCATTGTTCTTGGGGCAATTTTGTTGCCGACAATCAAGAACCGTCCTTCAGGAAGAATTAACCCGACAAACCAACGCCCTCGCCATCTCACGGATATTATGTTATGTTACTAATATAACCGAGAGGTGGGGAATGGGTACCCGGTTCAGGCTGTTTGTTCAGCCTCCGTTCGAAGACCCTACGTCAAGCCCCGAGATCATTACGGTTTCTTCCCCGCGAGGCAGCGTCGGAGCTGGCCCGTCCGACGATCGTATGTATGTCGTCGAGCCGGTCGACAAGACGCGGCCCTATGGCGTCAACCACGGCCCGTTGGGTACGCCCGTTATCTCCCTGCCGCCCTGGACGCGAGCGATCCTCGATCCGGCTGTTCCCGACGAGGAAGGCAATTTCGATCATTATCAGCCCTCGACGCCCGGCTTCGAAGCAGCCCACGCGTTCGGGTGCGCGCGCTTCACCCTCGACGTTTGGGAGCGTTACATCGGCCAGCCGATCACCTGGCATTTCCACGATCACTACGACCGTCTGGAAATTTCGATCCTGCCAGGTTGGGACAACGCCCAATACGGCTATGGCTTCCTTGAGCTCGGCAGCCAATTCGTGAAGGACGGACGCACGCTCCCGTTCAGCCTCGACTTCGATATTATCGCGCACGAGGTTGGCCATGCATTCGTCTACAGCGTCCTTGGCATACCAAACCCGGGCGCTGAGTTCCCCGAATATCTGGGCTTTCAGGAGGCCTTTTCGGACTGCGTTTCGTTGATCGCGGCCATGCATTTTCCCTCCGTGATCGATAATGTCCTGACGGTGACGCATGGGAACCTCTACCTCGCCAACCAGCTCTCTCGATTCTCGGAATTCTCGCCGCACCGCCAGATACGCGAGGCCAACAACAAGCGGACGATGGCCGACTTTGCCGACGGCTGGACCGACGAGCATGCACTGTCACAACCTCTCACTGGCGCCGTCTTCGACATTCTGGTCGATGTCTTTCACGAGAGCTTGGTGGCTCGAGGACTGATCTCGCCGGAGGCCGAAAATCTTGCCGACCTCGCCGAGATCGATCCGGCCGCCGAGCTGCCGATGCAGGAAGTCTTTGACCGCGATTTCGCTCGCAATCCGGAAGGTTTCGTCGAAGCCCTGCTCGACGCGCGGGATATCGTGGGTACCTATCTCGCCGAGACGCTTTGGGCTCTCGCCCCGGATTTCCTGGACTACCGTGACGTGGCGAGAACGATGCTCGCGGTCGACGACAGCATGACCGGAGGAGAACTATCGAGGATCATCTTCCGGGATTTCGACCGAAGAGGGATTTTTCGCTACCGTGCCGGGCCTCGCCTGACGAAGCCAAACCGAAAGAGCCATGTTCATGAGGGCCGAACCGCCCGTCCACTGGACCAGGCGCGCCTGCCGGACATGAGCTATTTCGAGAAATATTGGATGTCCAGAAGTGGCGCCGATCTTTGATCGACATACAGATGATGGGGGTGATCCATGACCACTGAAACCATTCTAAATACCTCAGCCATACATTTGTTCGGTAGAGTTCTTGAAGATTTGAAGCTCAAGAAGAGGGTCGATGGGGGACGGCCTCCAAGGCTTGGCAACAATAGATTCCTGCAGAACCAGATCGACGCTTCCGGTAGCCTGCTAGCAAGGATCTATGCGTTCACCTTTGAAGCGCAGTTCTACGAGCTGGCTCGACCGACCATACTTCTTGTCCATGGGCCTGGCACTGTCGTTGATTATCCGGCCCCGGGGGACACCGATCTCAAGGTCATGAGCCGCGGTCCAAGTGACCCTGCCTATACCGGACTGTCATCGCAGATAGGCTCGTTCGCGCGCGGAATGCAGGTCTGGGTCTACGACAAGAGTGACCTGACAATGCGGCTGGAACTCGACACCGGAACGCTGGAGGATGTCCTGTTGAGTGCGGAGCTGGACCCGCGTTCGTTTGGTCGATCGGGTGGAGCAATGGGCAGATCCGGCGGCGCGATGGGGCGATCTGGCGGCGCCATGGGCAGGTCTGGCGGTGCGATGGGACGGTCCGGTGGCGCCATGAACCGCGGCGGGCGCGGCGATATGGACTAGCGTTTTCGATCGTTAATTGAGAAGGCCGAAGGGAGATGGGCCATGGCGAGAGTAGATATAGTACGTGTCGATACACCTGAAGGGAATGCTGTAAGAGGCGGAGATCCGGTTACGGTCAGTGTGACGGTAGCCCCAGACCGTGGTTGGTTTAACGACACGGAATACCTGGTAATTGACTTTATCGATGCTGGCACTTTAAAGAGCGAGCCATATCTAGTGGTATTCGACAACGACGTAACCATCGAAGATACGACGACAATTACCTTTAAAGTTAAAGCACAAGACGGGGCTTCACCCGGGGAATACTATGTTCGCATCAAGAATGAAACTTTCGAGGAAACCATCGTAAGCGGCTCTGAGGATGGAACCATCACTGTGTCCCTGAAGCTGGTCACTTCCAAGCAAAAAAGCTGTGACTAGCCGTAAAGTCACAAGTCACATCGGTATCAACGGCTCTGCCCTCATGCCGGCGAAATCTTGCCGGGGTTCATGATGTCCGCGGGCCAAGCATCTGCTTGATCATGCGGCTTCCGCGGCGGCCTCCCCCAAGTCTTTCAGCTCGCTCCTTGTTCCGGACGAACCCCGGCTCCCGGAAGGCCGTTCGACTTTGGGCGTTCTTGAGAGCCCCAACCATGAGCGCCAGAAATCAGCCCTTCGCCCCCTCCGCCTTGCGGACCGACGCCTGGTGCACCAGCGAGGTCCAGCTGTTGGTCGAGGCGAGGTGGCAATAGAGCAGGCCGAGCGCGCCTGACTTTCTCAGGTCGAGGAAGGCCTCGTCGCTCAATTTGTTGAAGGCGGCCTCGTCGATCACCTGGAAATCGGTGAGGTTGAGCACTTCGCCGCCTTCCAGCGTCACCTTGCTCTGGCGCGGCGAAAACAGGCCATGGGCGTCGATCTTGTCGACCATCTCGCGGGTGGCCCTGAAGTCGATCTGGAACTGGTTGCAGAAGGCGAGCGCCTGCTTGGTCGCCTCGGTCGGTTCGTTGCCGCTGAAGAACGGCAGCACCTTGTCGTCACGGAACGGTGCCACGAGCTGGTCGACGACGCGCTCGCTCGCCCGGTCGACGCACAGCGTCAGCCGGCCGGCCGACGTCGGGTCCTCGGCCAGGATGAAGGGATAGCGGCGGACATAGGCCGGGATGTAATGCGGCGCGTTCCACATGCCGTCGGCATCGACGAACAGATTTTCGTCCTGGCGCACGCCGGTGATGATGACAGGCGCCTTGCCGGCGCCGATGAACACGATCGGGTAGGAGCGCATCGCCGCCGGCATCTCCGACGCCACCACCGGAATGGCGTGCGCCGAGCCCGCGAAGGAAAAATCGCTGCGCGCGGTCAGCCCCAGCGAGCCGTGCCGGATCGGGTTGAGCGCCTCTGGCCTCGTATAGAACAACGGCATGGCGTCGCCCCCCTTTGCCGGCGCCGTCCCTGTTTTCGCACCACTTTCAGCCATCGTCCGTCCTTTTCTCCCGCAAGCCGTTCAAGCCGGCCAATCAGCGTTCGGCGTCGCTGCGAAGCTCTGTCTTGTTGCGCCAGGCGCGTATCGGAACAAAGTACTACAGCGTCGCCGGCACGCGCAAAAGGACATGGGCTGCTGTATTTTGCGGTTTGCGGCGGTGAATTGTCTTGGGCGCCGAGCGCTTCGCGCGATGGCGCACAATCCCAGGAAAGTGTTCGACGTTCTTCCGTCCTGAACTCCGGAAATAATGAGTTCTGGACAGCTCGCGGCGAAGCGGCGACAGTGCTTCAAACGGCTTTGAGGCGAGCGCAATGGCGGCGGCGGCGGATTTCGAACAGGCGATCGGGCATGCGTTCATCGTCGAGACCACAGGCGGGCGTATCTCGCTCGAACTGAGCGCCGTCAACCGCATCGCGGCCAGCCCGCGCCCGGGCGGCGGTTTTTCCCTGCTGTTCCGGGGACCGCGCGGGATCGCGCTGCCGCAGGCGACCTACAGCCTTGCCGGCACCAGCGGGGTCCACGACATCTTCATCGTGCCGGTTGCGGCCGACGCGGCCGGCCGGACCTACGAAGCGGTGTTCAATTAGCGCCGGTTTTGAGCTGCAGGGCCGAAAGCGACAATCTTAGCCGTCGGCGCCGCCCCTCACTGTCCTGCCGGACATCTCTCCCCGTAAACGGGGCGAGAGCGGCTGGCCGCAACGCCGGCGCATTTTCTGCAACGCTTGTGATTGGCGAAAGCGGCGATGACAGCGCCCCTCGCCCCGTTTACGGGGAGAGGATGCCGGCAGGCAGGTGAGGGGCAGCGCCAACCAACGATCATGGATCCGCCGGCGCGCAAGCCATCAAATCGTAGACGCCCTTGTCCTCGACGACGACAAAGCCGAGATCGACATAGAGCCGCCTTGCTGGGTTGTTCTTCTCGACATGGATCGATATTAGTTTGCCGGCTAAGCATGCCTCGTCTATCAGGTCGCGCAACAGGGCGCCACCATAGCCCTTGCGGCGATGCACAGGCAAAAAAGCGATGTCGATGATGCGGTGTTGGCTTGGCCAGCGCTCGACATAGAGCCGGCCGATGTCTTGCCCGGCATGGCTCACCACCAGCCAGTCGGCCTGCGGATAGTGCTTGTGGTAGTGCGTGTGCTGCGCCTGGAACTGCATGTCGAGAAAGGCGGCCTTCTGCGCCTCGCTCCAGTCCGTCACGGCGAGCTCTTCCATGCGGGTCGAGGCATAGAGCCGCGACAGGAAGGCAATGTCCGCCTCCGCGGCGGCACGGAAAGCGAGTCCGGCCTGCCGTGACCGGGACCACGCCGGAGCGGGATAGACCAAAGCCACGCCGCTTGGGGTCAACGTCAGACCGGCGGCGTCAGGTCGCGCACCACCGCGATCTGCTTGAGGTTGCCGGTGGCCAGCGCCGTCCAGCTCCACTCCCATTCGGAACTGTCCATGGCCATCTGGTTGATCGTCCACAGACCATTGGTCCCATCGTTCGTGATCATCATGCTGAACAAGGCAAGGCGACCATCGGCATTGTAGTCGAGCGACAGCCGTGTGTTGGCGCCGGAGGCGCTGAAATCACGCCATCCAGACCAGTTTTGGGTGGCCGCGTCGTATTGGGCGTTGAAGGAGTGGACATGCTGCTGGTCGGAGGCGACCAGCATGATGTCACCGTCCCCCTGGATGCCGGCGCAGAGCGTGTATCTGGGAACCCTGCTGTAACCGGGCGTCGCCCAGTTCGTCCAGGTGTCGGAGCCCGCCGGCAGTTGCTTGGTATGCAGGACCTGGCCCGGCTGCGTCATGGCAAAAAGATTGGTGGCGCCCAGCGGGCCGACGATCGGCGCCATTTCCGTGAAAGGATAGCCGGCGTCGATCTGCACCCATGGCGTCCAGTCGGCCACCGTCAGCGCTTGGGCCTTGGCCTGCTGGCAGCGATAGAGATGAAGGGCTGAGTTGATGCCGAAGAGCGCAATGCGGCCGTCCGCCTGGCGCAGCGCCGTGACCGCCACGAGCTGGCCGGTCAGTTGTATCCAGGCGCTCCAGGGCTGTGCGGGCGGCCTGAGCTCGTCGACGGTGACGACGATCGGCGTCGTGGTGCCGGGCGGCGTGATGGTTTTCTGAACCTGAACGATCACGTCCGGGTTCTGGTAGATCCACCAGATGCGGCCCTGATTGTCGGTGAGGAAGATTTCGACGCGGCCGTCAGCGTCGCGCGCCATCGAGAGTTTCTGGTAGCTTGTTGCGCCGGGCGGGGCGCCAATGCCAACCGGCGGATTCCATTTTTCGACCGGGCCGACCTGGTTGGCGTCCTCCGTGATGAAAGACAGGTTGGTGGTGCCGGTCGGTTGGGCCACCACGGCGACGCGCCCGTCCTTGGTGAGACCCGCGGTCATGATCACCCAGGCGCCGGCGGCGATGGGAGACCATGCGGCAGGCCACGCCCCGTTGGGCGCGACTTGAGCCTTCTGGATCAGCCGTCCCGCCGCGGAATCGATGCCGACGACCATCAGCCGCGACAGTTCGAAGAACGACACGCCTGGCACGTGCCCGGTTGGCGCCGCATGGGAGGGTAAGTGAGCGTCTTCGTTAGCCATGGTAACGGCCCCGCCTTGTTGGCTCGAAAATCAGGTTCTCGGTGGGAACACGCCCTGCAGGGCGATGCAGAAATTGCAGGTGAGATAAGGCTGCAGATTGTTGTGCGGCTGGTCACCGCCGGCAGGCGCGAGCATGTTGTCGTTCATTGGCGTCAGCGCGGGTATCGGCGTCCCTGGAACATAGGCGAAAGCGCCACCCGACTTGCCGAGAATTCTCGACGGGCTGGGCACCTGGACGTCGGCGACGTCCTGGGTTCCGACCATAACGTTGTGCGCATGGATCGGCATTTCGCTTTGGAGCAGCGTCACCGTCTCCGAGCCGCTACTCTCTCCGAGATCGTGCAGTGACAAGCCAGGTCCCTGACCGGGGTGCATTGGCGCGCTGCCCTGGAGATTGGGCAGCGCGAAGTTCGACTTGCCGTCGCCGCCATAAGTCGTGCCGAGCAACGAGAACAACGCCGTGTTCTGCGACAGCGGCAAAATCTGCCCGTCGCACAGCGCCCAGCCCTTGGGCGCGAAATTGAACGGGAAAATGCGGATTTCCGCAACGAACGGATCGGCCATGACGGTCCTCTCAGGTCTGCGACGGGAAAATGCCGAACAGCGAGATGATGAAGTTGATGCATAGATACGGCTGGAAATTGCTATGCGGCTGGCTGCCGCCGACGGGTGACACCATGGTCGCGGCCATCGGCCCATCGGGCGCCTGGCCATCGATGTACATGAAGATCGTCCCCGTCGTCTGGTCGAGGACATTCCCGCCCGGATTGGTCCCGGTGCCGGTTTGGCCCGATGCCAGCATGGGATGCGAATGAGCCGGGATCTGCTGGATCGACAGCGTGATTTCCTCCGCGCCGCCAGTCTCGGCCAGGGTGAAGCCGTTGCCCTGATGGAGCGGTAGTCGCCCACGCAGGTCGGGCAGCGCAAAAGTGCTTTCGCCGTCGCCGCCATAGGTGGTGCCGATCAGTTGGAACAGCGTCTCGTTTTCCGAGATAGGCAGCAGTTGCCCTTCGCAGAACATCCACCCGGCCGGCGCGAAATTGCCGGCAAACATGCGAACTTCGCCAACATAGGGTTGTGCCATGATCGCGTTTCCTCAGGTCTGCGACGGGAAAATGCCCTGCAGGGCGATGCAGAAGTTCAATGTCAGGAAAGGCTGCATGTTGAGGTGCGCCTGCGAACCGCCAACATTGGCGATGCTGGCAGGGTGCAACGAGGTCAGGTTGGTAGCCTGCGCATAGCCATTGTTGAAAGCCCCCAGGAAATTCCCGGAGTTCAGGGGCACCGTGCCGTTGGCGTTCGTCGCTCTCGCCTGGTGAACATGGGTCGGCAATTCCGCAATCGACAGCGTGTGGGACTGCTCGCCGCCCCGCCCGCCGAGATCATGCCCGTTGCCGGCATGGATCGGGACCCTGCCCCGGAAATCCGGCAAGGCGAAATTTACCCGGCCGTCGCCGCCAAAGGTGGTGCCGAGCAGTGAAAACAGAGCCTGGTTCTGATTTATGGGAAGCAGTTGGCCGTCGCAGAACGCCCACCCCTTGGGCGGGAAACCGAAGGACATGATGCGGATTTCGGACAGAAACGGCTCTGACATGCGATACCCTCCCACTGCCGCTTCGGACTATACACATCACGAATTATAAGTCTACTGGTAATACTTATTCCGGATAAATTTTCATAAATATCCACCGGATCGCTTACTGGAAACTTCAAGTATATTGTTAACTATATACTTTACAAGCCTCGATTGAGGCGTATGTAAGAATCGCCTGGCGAGTTCGTCGCCCGTTCAGACTATGGCGTCGAATAGAAGCCCGCCGTACCACCGGTGCCGATCGTGACACTGACGGTGCCGCTGTTGATGGCTTGCACATAGCTCATGACAGCCGCGGCATCGGTTGCCGCGCCCGCGTAAGCCGCGGCGCCGCCATGCAAGCCAACATGGACATCGAACCGCGTGCGGAGACGGATGTCTGTGCCACCATTGGCACCCGAACCTGTGAAATTGTTGGCCAGGCCGCCAGCACCGCCGAGGGTCAGCGAGACCGTCTGGGCGTCTCCAGCAACCGTGCCGGCGTTCAGTTCGAAACCGTGGTTGCCGAATGTGCCTGGATTGCTGGCGGTGTTGCCTTGTACCACGGCCGTCAGCTTGTGGTTGCCGCCATCGACCGCATCACCCGTCTGCAGCAGAATGCCATCATTGTTGTACTGATAGAGCAGGTTGTTGGTGATCGTCACGCTGGAATCGGCGCCGCCCAACGTGACGAAGCCGATATCGCTGCCCTGGGCCGATCCGCTGTTCGCCACGCCGGCGACGCCGATCGTGTTCGAATCGATCGTGCCGTTGAACGAGCTGGCGCCGGAGCCGGTGCTGATGCCCAGAGCCGTGCCGAGCGCATCGCGCATCGTATTGTGGGCGATGTTGAAGGTCAGGTTCGCCACGTCGCCGGCGCCGCCCGAACTGATCGTGATGCCGCCGCCGCCCGAGACGATGTTCTGGTTGTTGTTCGACAGCGTGTTGCCGAGCGCTCCAGTGGCGCCGCCGAACACCAGATCCGACTGGACGTTGCCGTGCAGATCAAGCTGGAACAGGTCGCCGCGCGCGGAGGTGAATGTCGAGCTCTGGACGGTCGCGTTGAAGACGCCGTTCGTCGCCTGGAACACCAGCGCGTCGCCTGACGAGTTTCCTGCGGCGGCGTCGGTCGCGAAGGTCGAACCGGTGATGGTGATCCGGTTGAGAGTCTCGCCATTGTTGTTAAAGACGTGGAATGCGTCCAGCGCCGCGCCGGTGAAGGTGGAATTCGAAACCGTAGCGGTGCCCTTGAGGCCGGTGAAATAGGCATTGCCTTCGCCGACTCCGGCAACGCTGGTGCCATTGCTGCCGTTGATGATCGTATGGTCCAGCGTGAAGCCGGTGACGTTGTTGCCCAGAATGCCGTAATTCTGGAAGTCGTTCATCTGCAGGCCGTTGAGCTGCACATCCGTCGTGCCGTTCAGGTAGATGCCGACGCCTTGCGCGGTGCTGCCATCCGCGCCTGTCTTGCTGGAGATGACGCCGCCGCCCGAGGCGCCGACCGTTGCACCATTGCCGGTCACATGCAGGCCACCCAGGGCACCCGTGGTGTCGAGGATAATGCCGGTGGCACTGCCGCCGCTGGAACTGATGCGCTGGAACGTCAGGTCGCTCGCACCGATCGTCGTGTTGGCGACGTTGAGTGCTGTGGCCGTGCCCGAGCTGATCACGCTGCCAGTGCCGGTCGCACTCACGGTGCCGCCGCCCGTCGCGCTGAAGCCGGCGACGTTCGAGCCGGTCAGCGTCAGCGTGTTGGTGAAATTGATCGTCGATCCGCCGTTGCTGGAAAGCGCTATGCCGGCGCTGGAGCCGGTTGCCGACACCGTGCCGCTGAAGGTGGCCGTGCCGCCGGTGCGGCCTGCGATGCTGATGACGTTGCCGACGGCGCTCGTCTTGGCGATCGACCCGCCATAGGTGATGGCCGCGGTGCCGCCGCTGACATCGAACGCGGTGCCCGAGGCGCCGCTCAGCGCACCGGTGCCCAGGTTCACCGTGCCCGTGACGTTGGTCAGGGCGACATTGTTGACGCCGCCGCCCGAAGTGGTCGAGGTGAAATTGATGCCGGCCGCGATGCCGTTGAGGTTGATCGCTTGGGCGGCACTCGCGCTGATCGAGCCGGTGGTGACATTGACCGTCCCGCCATTGGTCGCGGTGAAGGCCGTGTTGGAGCCGCCCGTTGTGACCACGAGGTTGGCGAAGCTAACGGTCGAGGCCTGGCCGCCATTGTTGATCGAGACGGCGGCGCCGGTGGCATTATTGTGGGTGACGGCGCCGGTGAAGCTGACTGTGTTGGCTGCCGTCGCGCCGGAGATGACGACGCCGCTGGCGCCGATGTTCGACGTCACCGCGCCGGCAAAGCCGAAGCTGCCGCCGGTGCGGTTGGTGATGCTGACCGCGGTGCCGATAACGCTGGTGACCGAGCTCGTGCTGTCGAAGCCGAACGCCGCATTGCCGCCGACCACGGACAGGCCGCTGCCGCCCGTGGTATCGACATTGGTGGCGGTGACCGTTCCGGAGGCCGCGCCGAATTTGATGCCGGTCGCGGCCGAGGCCGCGATGAGGGAGACATTGGTCAGCGTCGTCGTACCGGTTGCACCGGCGCCGAAGTCGATGTCGGCGGCCGTGACGTTCCTGATCGTCATGTTGCTGATCGTGGCATTCGCCGTCGCGCCGCTGATGCCGATCGCGGCATTCACGCCCGCGCCGTCGTCGCCGTTGATGGTAAAGCCGTCGATGATGTTGCCGCTGGCCGAAAGCGTGATGACGCTGCTGCCATCGGCGCTTGTCAGCGTGGTGGTGCCGCCCGGCGTCTGATCGGCGATGGAGATGGTGTTGCTGGCCAGCTGGATCGTCGACGGCACCGTCAGCGCCAGGTTGATGTTGCCATTGTCGAAGCCGCGCACCTGCTGGCCGGTCAGCAGGTTCAGCGTGTCGTTGCCATTGGTGCCCTGTGCGGTGATGGTGCCGCCATCGTTGACGAGGACGATGATGTCGGTTGCGGCCGCGTTGAATTCGGCGTCGGCCAGCGTCGCCAGATTATTCTGGTCGCGGCCGCTGCCGTCGCCGGTCGACGCCGCGCCGACGAAATAAACCTTGCCGACACCGAAGCCGAGGCCAGGCGTGGCCTGGAAGTTCACATCCTTGAAATTGTAGGTGCCCGCGGCCGGCGCGACGGAAGCGTCGATGCCGACACTGGCACTGATGGTCGACAACTGGTCGGCGGTATCGCCGTCGCCAAAGGTGAAGGCGACGTTCGTCGTGCCGTTCAGGAACACGCCGGTGTTGACGCCCGCGATGCTCGAACTGTTGCCGGCGAGGTTCGCATCGCCGAGCCGCACCGTCTGGCCGCCGGTGGCGGCGCGCAGGTCGACGCCGATCGAGGTACCGGCGGCGGCGGCATTGGTGACATCGAAATCGTTGGCCGTGATCGCCGCGTTGATCGTCGCGCCGTTGAGGTCGAAAGCCACGGCCGCGTTATCGTTCAGGCCAATGTCGAGATCGTTGAAGGAAAGCGCGGCACCCTGCGTGCCGGTGACGTCGACGCCGCGAGAGGTGATGCCCTGCAGACTGACCGTGCCGAGCGCTATGGCGCCGCCGCCCGAGGAGGCGACATTGGCCAGCGAAATGCCGGTCGTGGCGCTGGTGGTGGATACTGAGGAGAAGTTGAGCCCCGCCGCGCCGATCGTGATGCCGCTGAGGTTCAGTGCGGTGCCGCCGCTGGTGGTGGCGATCGTGTTGCCGCTTCCGCCGGCGGTAACAGTGCCGGCGCCCGTGGCGCTGAACCCCGTGCCCGCCGCCGTGGTGATCGCCAGCCCACCGCCGCCGAAATTGATCGCCACAGGGGCGCTGTTGCCGCTGATCGCGACGCCCGCGCCGGTCGAGCTCATAGCGATGGTATAGCTTGCGCCGTTGATGTTGAAGGTGCCGCCGGTGTTGTTGACTATCGTAACGCCGGAACCCGCACCGGTGAAATTGTTGGATGCCCCCGAGGCGGTCACTGTGCCGCCGGTATTGTTGTTCAGGTAGATACCATTGCCATTGGACGTCAGGTTGCCGCTCAGCGAGACGAGCCCGGCCCCGGCCAATCGGTTCTGCACTTCAAGGGCTGTGCCGGCGGCGGCCGACATGGTGGCGCTGCCCGAATAGCTGACTGCCTCCGTGCCCCCGCTCACGATGAACGAGACAGCCGCGGCGCCGGTCAGCGCGCCCGAGCCAAGGTTAACCGTGCCGCTGGTGTTGACAAGGTTCACATTGGTGCTGCCGCCGCCGGACGAGGTCGAATCCAGGGCGATGGTTGCAGCGACGTTGGACAAGGCGATCGCCGTGCCGCTGGTTGAATTCACGCTTTCGGCGCCGCCAGTGGCGGTGATGCCCATCGTGGCGCCACCCCCTCCGGAAATGCCGACGCCGGTCGTGGTATCGATCGTCACGCCGCCGGTGAAGCTGGTCGTGCCGCCGGTCTGCGTAAGGCCCGCGCCGCTCGTCGTGTCGATGTCGGCGAGGCCGCCGACGTTGAGCGTACCACTGGCCCAACCGATGCCGCCGCCGGTCGACAGTACGTTGTTGACCGTCACCGTGTTGAAGTTGAAGGTGCCGGCATTGGTGTTTACCGCGCTGATGCCGGCGTCCGCCATGCCGGAGATGTTGGTGGCGCCGGTGACGGTGAAGGTCCCGGCGACGCCGTCGAAGATGATGC
>NZ_RZSJ01000669.1:0-3155 GCF_003998025.1 Mesorhizobium sp. M8A.F.Ca.ET.021.01.1.1 | reverse complement strand
GCCGGTCGAGGATGCAGGCCGTGATGTCGGATACGGCGGCGCCCTTCGCCCGGGCGACACTGGCGATGTTGTCGGCCGGCGAGGCATCGATGTCGATGACGCCTTCTGCATAACCCGGACCGATCGCGATCTTGTCCATGTAGACGTCGGGTGCGAACAGCAGGCTGCCCTTCTCGGCGATCGCGATCACGGCGAGCGCGTTCGGCAGGTTCTTGGCGCAAATCGTCGTGCCTTCGAGCGGATCAAGCGCGATATCGACCGCCGGGCCTTTGCCGGTACCGACCTCTTCGCCGATATAGAGCATCGGCGCCTCGTCCCGCTCGCCCTCGCCGATCACCACCGTGCCCTTGATGGCAAGGCGGTTGAGCTCCTCGCGCATGGCGTCGACTGCGACCTGGTCGGCGGCCTTTTCGTCGCCGCGGCCGCGCAGCCTGGCGGCCGCGACGGCGGCTCGTTCGGTGACGCGCACCAGTTCCATGGTGAGTATCCGGTCAAGGCCGGCGACGATATTCTGGGCCACATTCATTCGGCAAATCCTCGTTTGACGCCGCCTCCCGCCGGAGGCGCGCCTGTTTTGTCAAACGAGCATGACAACGGCAAGACCTGTCGCCAGTTTTATCGAAAGGATAGCAATATCAATCGATTGAACCTTATTCTTGAAACAATGTCGGCCCGGTTCGAGACGAACCGGGCCGGCAGGAAACAGGAAGTTGCCGCCGTTGGTGGCCTAGAAAACCGCGAGGTATTTGAGCAGCGAAATAATGCCGATGATGATGACGATGATCTGCACGATCTGCCTCATTCTGGCGTCGAGCGGCAGCCGCTGCACCAGATAGAGAACGAGAATGATGACGAGAAACGTGATCAGGATGCCGATCAACACGGACGAAGCCATGGTGCCCTCCTTCAAATGATGTCCTGAAACGAAGCGAGCCGGCAGCGCCGGCTCAATGCCGGCGCGCTCAGTACCAGCGGCGCGACGTGTCGTTCATCGACTGGCCGACGGCTATCCCGGCCAGAAAGCCGAGCAGGCCGATAAGGCCAACCACGGCGGTCGTCGTGCCCGGATTTTCGCGCGCGACGTCCGAAACCGCCTGGGCCTGGCTGCGCAACTGCTGTGCCGTCCGCGAGGCACGCGAAGCGGCTGTCTCGTAGAAATCCGATGCCTGTTCGCTGGCATCATCGAGCATTTCCGCGCTACGCGCCGAAATGCTCTTGTTGATCTTGGTGATCTCCTTGCGCAGGTCTGCGATCTGCTTTTCCAACGTCTTCTGGATGTCGCCGATGTCAGGGCTGTCGGATTTGTTGGTATCGGCCATGAAGCGGCTCCCTTGGTTGCTGACCAAGAGAACGGCGCCGACGCCAATTCGTTCCGGGATATCCCCATCGAACCGAAATGTGCCGGCAGTGGTTATGCCCAGAGATTCCGGGGGCCTGCTACCCTGCCCGCTCGATGCGGATGACCTGCGGCTTGTCGGTCAGATGGCCGTCCTTGGTAATGCCGTCGACGGCCTTGCGCACGGCGGCCTCGGTGGTCTCGTGGGTGACGAGGATCACCGTCTTCTGCGCCGCCGCCTCGCCGCTGACCGCATGCTGGACGATCGATTCCAGCGAAATATCATTGTCGGCCATACGCTTTGCGATCGCCGCGAACACGCCGATGCGGTCATGCACGGTCAGCCGGATGAAGTAGCCGCCGGCATGGCTGCGCATCTGCGCCTTCCTGTAGGGTTTCAGCTCCTTCGCCGGCCGGCCGAAGACAGGACCATGCTGGAAGCCGGGCCGGCTCTTGGCGATGTCGGCGACGTCGCCGATGACCGCCGAGGCGGTGGCATTGCCGCCGGCGCCGGGGCCGGAGAGCAGCAATTCGCCCAGAATATCGGTCTCGATGGCCACCGCATTGGTGACGCCGTGCACCTGCGCGATGACGGAAGCCGTCGGCACCATGGTCGGATGGACGCGCTGCTCGATGCCGCTCTCCGTGCGCTGGGCGACGCCGAGCAGCTTGATCCGGTAGCCGAGATCGCCTGCCGCACGGATGTCGGCCTGGGTAATGTTGGAAATGCCTTCCATGTAGATGTCGTTCGCCGCGATCCTGGTGCCGAAGGCTAGGCTGGTCAGAATCGACAGCTTGTGCGCGGTGTCATGGCCCTCGATGTCGAAGGTCGGATCGGCTTCGGCATAGCCCAGCCGCTGCGCGTCCTTCAGCACGACGTCGAAGGAGACGCCCTCGGCCTCCATGCGGGTCAGGATATAGTTGCAGGTGCCGTTGAGAATGCCGAACACACGGTTGACCGAGTTGCCGGCCATCGCTTCACGCATCGTCTTGATGACGGGAATGCCACCGGCTACAGCGGCCTCGTAGTTGAGCAGCACGCCCTTCTTCTCGGCGATTTCGGCAAGCGCCACGCCATGCTTGGCAAGCAGCGCCTTGTTGGCGGTGACGACATGACGGCCGGCTTCGAGCGCGGCTTTCACCGAGGCCCGCGCCGGCCCCTCATCGCCGCCGATCAGCTCGACGAAAACGTCGAGCTCGGCGGTCTGCGCCATCTTAACCGGATCGTCGAACCAGTTCGCGGCGCTTAGATCGATGCCACGGTCGCGTTTCCGGTCGCGCGCCGAAACCGCCGACACGATGATGTCGCGCCCGCATTGGCGGGTCAGTTCCGTCGCCTTGTCGCGCAACACGCGCGCCACCGATGCGCCGACCGTGCCGAGTCCGGCAATTCCAACACGCAGTGCTTCAGCCATGGAAGGCGACGCCCCTCAAATCAGATCGAATTTGTATTTACCGGTGGGCGGAAAGCGGCACCACATTGTTGGGCTGCTTGGCGCTGGTCGACAGGAAGCGCTTGATGTTGCGCGCCGCCTGGCGGATCCGGTGCTCGTTCTCGACCAGCGCCACGCGCACGAAATCATCGCCATGCTCGCCGAAACCGACACCAGGCGCCACCGCCACATCGGCGTGTTCGATGAGCAGCTTGGAGAATTCGAGCGAGCCGAGATGACGGAACGGCTCCGGGATCGGCGCCCAGGCGAACATCGAGGCCGCTGGTGCGGGAACGGTCCATCCGGCGCGGCCGAAGGCATCGACCATCACGTCGCGGCGCTTGTGATAGATGTCACGCACCTCGGCGATATCGGCGCCGTCGCCA
>NZ_RZSJ01000668.1:0-3162 GCF_003998025.1 Mesorhizobium sp. M8A.F.Ca.ET.021.01.1.1 | reverse complement strand
GACGAGAAGACCTCCTTCGATCTGCTCGACCGCTTCGTCGGCGCGGGCCTCAATGCCATCGATACGGCCGACGCCTATTCGCGTTGGGTTCCCGGCAACAAGGGCGGTGAATCGGAAACCATCATCGGCAAATGGATGAAGGACCGCGGCAATCGCGACAAGGTCGTGGTGGTCACCAAGGTCGGCTCGGATATGGGGCAGGGCCACAAGGATCTGTCCGCCGCCTATATTGAAAAGGCCGTCGATGCATCGCTGAAGCGGCTGCAGACCGAATTCATCGATCTTTATCTGTCGCACTGGCCGGATCCGACGACGCCCTATGAGGAAACGCTCGGCGCCTATGAGAAACTGCTCGCCAAGGGCAAGATCCGCTATGCCGGCTGTTCCAACCTCGATGCCGGCCAGTTGCGTGCTGCACTTGACGTGGCAAGCTTGCGCGGCCTGCCGCGCTACGAGGTGCTGCAGCCGGAATACAATCTCTACGACCGCTCCTCCTTCGATGGCCCGCTGCGCGACCTCTGCGTGGCCGAGGATGTCGGCGTCATCACCTATTTCAGCCTGGCCAAAGGTTTCTTGAGCGGCAAGTACCGCACGGAAGCCGATCTTGGCCAGAGCGAGCGCGGGGAGGATGTCGGCGGCTATCTCAATCCACGCGGCACGCGCATTCTGGCGGCGCTCGACGCCGTATCCGCCAGGCATTCGGCCAAGCAGGCGGAAGTGGCGCTTGCCTGGGCCATGGCGCGGCCGGGCGTCACCGCGCCGATCGCCAGTGCCACCAAGCCAAGCCAGATGGACAGCCTGATCAGGGCGGTGTCGTTGAAGTTGAGCGCCGACGATATGGCCGAGCTCGACAAAGCCAGCGCCTGAGGGCTGCCGGCAAGACGGGACGCACGAACGTCCAAGACGATCCTCATGCCTTGCCATACCGTCCTTCGCACGGGCTCAGGGCGGAGGACCAGATGGACGGATCGCTTCTTTCGCAGCCGGAGCCTTGGCGCCAATTGCTTGCGCTGTTGCTGGCCGCCACCGTCGTCATGGGCAGCCCTGGGCCGGCGACGATAAGCGTTACCGCCGTCGGCGCCGCCTTCGGCCTGCGCGATTCGCTTCGCTACACCGGCGGCATCGTCCTAGGCACGATCGCCGTGCTGCTGGTTGTGGCGACCGGGGTTATGGCGGTGCTTGGGTCGATGCCGAAGCTGGCGCCGTTGCTGGTTGTCGCGTCGGCGGCCTACATTCTCTATCTCGCCTTCAAGATCGCCACCGCGCCGGCGCTGGCCGCACGTGCCGCCGAGGCTTCGCGCCCAACCTGGCTGGCTGGATTTCTCCTGGCGGTCGCCAACCCCAAGGCCTATGTGGCGATCGCTGCCGTGTTCGCCGGCACCTCGTCGAGAAAGGGCGATGTCGAGCTCGGCCTGTGGACGAAACTGACTGTTCTGGCGGTGATGATCGTCGTCATCCACGCCGTGTGGCTTGTTGCCGGCGCGGCGTTCGCACGCTTCCTGCGCAGGCCTGTCGCCTCGCGGATCATCAATCTGGTCTTTGCCGCGACGCTGCTGTTGACCACGGTGCTGGCTGTGTACGGTTGACGATCAGGCCGCGGAGCCGTCAAGCTTCGCGCCGAGTTCCCGCAACCGCTTTGCCGCCGTTGTCGGCAGGGCCGGCGGGTTGGGCGCGCGTGATGCCTCGACAAGAAGCTGGTCACAGGCGGCTTCCGTCTCGCCGATCAGCCGCGCCATGAACTCTTCCTTGCCAAGACCCGGCGGTATGGGCGGCAGGAAGCGTGCCTTGATGGTTCCGGGATAGCGGAGGAACTTGCGGCGCGGCCAGTAGAGGCCGGCGACATGGGCGACCGGCACCACCGGAACGCCAAGCTGCGAATAGATTTCAACGATACCGTATTTGTAGGCCGGCTCGTCGCCCGGAGCCCGGCGGGTGCCCTCGGGATAGATGATCAACTGGCGCGGGTTGCGTGCCATTTCTTCCTTGGTCGCGGCGACCACCGCCTTCAAGGCCTTGGAGCGGCTGCCGCGATGCACCGGGATCATGCGCATCTTCAAGATGTACCAGCCGAAAAACGGGATCCAGGTCAGCTCGCGCTTCAGGATGTAGAGCGGGTCCTGGAGGTAAGGGAAGAAGGCGATAGCGTCCCAGAACGACTGGTGCTTGGGCGCCAGGATGAACGAACCCTCGGGCAGGTTTTCCTGCCCGGTGATGTCATTCTTCGTTCCGGCGATCTTGTCATAGAGCCACATCGAGGTGCGCGACCAGAATTTCGGCACGAACCAGGCACGGTGACGCGGCGACAGGAAATAGTAGGGGGTCCAGAGGATCATCTGGACGATCAGATTGACGTAGAAGACGAAATTGAACGCCAGCGATCTGACATAGAGCATGGGGGAGGTCCGGTGAGGAAGTGTGCGTTGGTTACACCAAGCGCGGGGAAAAAGGAAACGGTGCGATGCTGCCCGTCCTACCAGGTTGCCTGCGCCAGGCGTTCCCTCAGGCGTGGGGCGGCAAAGTCCAGGAAGGCGCGCAGTTTCACCGGCAGCCGGCCCTGGCCCGCATGCACCAGGTTTACCGGCCAAGGCTCGGGTTCGAAATCCCCGAGCACGGGGCGCAGTGTTCCTGATCGTGCGGCGGCAACGATCTGGTAGGAAAGCACCCGCGTCAATCCGACACCGGCGATCGCCGCATCGATCGCCGCCTCGGCGGTGTTGACCCGGAGCCTCGAGCGGACCGGTACGATAAAATCAGCCTTGTCCACGCTGAAGGTCCAGGTGGCAAGCGAGCCAAGGCCCTCGAAGGTGATGCAGCTGTGCGTCTCGAGCTCTCCCGGGGTCCGTGGAATGCCGTGCGCGGCCAGATAGGCCGGGCTTGCGCAGACAACATGACCGATCGAGCCGACCCTGATGGCGACCAAGCGCGAATCCGGCAGCCTGCCGATGCGGATGGCGAGGTCGATATGGTCCTCGGCCAACTGGCTTATCCTGTCGCCGAGCGTGAGGCGGATATCCACCAGGGGATAGGCGGCCAGGAAGTCGGTGACGACGGGCAGAACGTGAAGGCGGCCGAAGACAATCGGCGCGGTGATGATCAATTCCCCTGTCGGGGCGCTGTATTCGCCGCCGGCGGTGCGTTCGGCATCGCCGACCTCGTCCAAAA
>NZ_RZSJ01000667.1:0-3165 GCF_003998025.1 Mesorhizobium sp. M8A.F.Ca.ET.021.01.1.1 | reverse complement strand
ATGGTGATGCATACCCTATATCGAATGACGGATCGGTTGCGTTTGGTGCGCGCCTTGGCGATGGCGGCTTCACTGGCCGCGAGCGGCATGCTCGCCTTCGTCGGCGCGGCCAACGCGGACAACGACATCGTCCATGTCTCGTCGACCAGGAATGCGTCGATCAAGGTCGCCAAGGGCAAGCCCAAGACGATCATGACGAGCGCGGCCTTCTACCAGATCGTCATCGGCGATCCGGAGATCGCCAACGTCAATCCGCTGACCGACAAATCCTTCTATGTGCTGGGCAACAATCTCGGCACCACCGGCATTGCGCTGTTCGACGAGAACAAGCAGCTCGTCGGCACCATCGACATCGAAGTGACGCTCGACACCGACCAATTGGCGAGCACCATCCGCGCCAGCGTGCCGGACGCCAAGATCAAGGTCGGCTCGGCCAATGGCCGCGTGGTGCTTTCGGGCGAGGCGGATGACGCGGTCGCCGCCGAAAAGGCAAACAAGATCGCCACCCGCTTCTCCGGCAATGAGGAGGTGATCAATTCGGTCAATATCTCCTCGTCGCAGCAGGTCCAGCTCAATGTCCGCTTCGTCGAGATCAATCGCCAGGCCGGGCAGGATCTGGGCGCGAAATACAGCGCCAATTTCGCTTACGGCTTCGGCGGTCGCGACGTCTCTATCAATCCAGGCCCGGTCCCGGCGGCCGGCACCGGCGAGATCATCGGCCGGCTGCTGTCCAATGGCGTCTCGATCGATATCGCCATCAAGGCGCTGGAGGAGCGCGGCCTTGCCCGAAGGTTGGCCGAACCGAACCTGATTGCTCGCTCCGGCGAAACGGCGAGCTTTCTCGCCGGCGGCGAATTTCCCATCCCGGTTTCCGAAGACAATGGCAATATCTCCGTCAGCTACAAGAAATACGGCGTCAGCCTGGACTTTACGCCGACCGTGCTGAAGGACGGGTTGGTCAGCCTCGACATCGCGCCGGAAGTCTCCTCGATCGATGCGTCGGCATCGTACAATATCGGCAACATTTCGGTGCCGGGGTTCATCGTGCGCCGCGCCAAGACTTCGGTCGACCTGAAGAACGGCCAGAGCTTCATGATCGCCGGGCTGCTGCAGTCCCAGAACGACATCATCACGTCTCGCATACCCGGTCTCGGCAAGATGCCGGTGCTGGGGTCGCTGTTCTCGTCGAAATCCTATCAGCGGCGCGAGACCGACCTGGTCATCATCGTCACGCCCTATCTGGTCAAGCCGGTCGATCCGTCGAAGAAAATGGCTGAGCCGACCGATGGCACGCAGCCCGCCAGCAATGTCGACTATTTCCTCAACAACACCGAGGAAGTGAAGGCGCCGGACACCAACCGTGCGCTGGCGCTGGCTGACGGCAGCGCTGCGCGGGGCGCTTCCGCGACCAAAGTCGGCCATTTCCTCGACCTGCCGAAGGACTGAAGCCATGCGTCTGGTCCTGAGATCGAGCATCGCACTGCTTCTTGCCGGTTTGGCAAGCGGCTGTACCAGCGACGACTATGTGCGCAGCGAAGGCGTGACGACAGCCGCCGGTGAGGCGCAGGCCGCCAACACCGTCATGCAGATGGTTGACCCGTGGAAGTACGGCGTCCAGAACACGAGGCTTCTCGTGCCTGCCAAGCGTGGCGATGCCGGGGCCGCCACGCCCGACCAGGCGGCCGGTGCCAAGGCAGCGCAAACGACCACCGGCAACTGATCCAGACGGCGATCGACCTCACAGGCGGCGAGAATGGCAAACAGCACCAAGAAGATCCTGCTCGTATCGACAGACCGGACCTTCGCGCAGGACACGAAGACGGCCTTTGCCGCCTCCGAGATCATCCAGCTCATGACGGTCGAGAAGAACGTCACCGAACTGCGCGGCGAGGTTCAGGAGGCCGAGTTCGGCGTCGTTATCGTCGACATGGATGCGGCGAAGCTGGAAGAAATCGAGTCACTGCAACGTGTGATGCGCCGGCTCGAGGGCAAGGCACCGGTGGTCGTGGTCACGCAGGAGTTTAACGCCGCCGCTGTCCGCATCCTGGTCCAACTCAAGGTCGCCGACTTCCTGGTCAAGCCGATCACCACGGCCGACCTCGTGCGTTCGGTCGTGCGAGCGTTGCAGGGACCCGGCCGCGAGGAAAACACCGAGTCGCAAATCTACACCTTCATGCCCGCCGCCGGCGGCGTCGGCACCACGACACTGGCGCTGCAGACCGCGTTCCAGCTGCATCATTCGGTGACGCGCGGCGCCTCGACCTGTGTGGTCGACCTCAATTTCCAGCAAGGTGCCTGCGCCGAATATCTCGATCTGGAGCCGCGTTTCGACATCACCGAAATCGAGAACCAACCCGAGCGCCTCGACCGGCAGCTGCTCGATGTGATGCTGTCCAAGCACGCCAGCGGACTTTGCGTGCTGGCGGCGCCGACCCATCCGGCCGAAATGCGCTCGTTCAAGACCGATGTCGTGGTGCGCATGCTGGACCTCGTCTCGGCCTATTTCGACAATGTCGTCATCGACATGCCGCGCACCTGGTTTCCGTGGACGGAAACGGTGCTGCTCGGTTCCAACAAGCTCTACATCGTTGCTGAAATGACGGTGCCGTGCCTGCGCCATACGCAGCGGCTGATCCAGGCCGTCTATGAGACCGCCGGCAAGGAAGTGAAGCCGAACGTGATCGTCAACCGTTTCGAGCAGAAGATGTTCGACAACGGCATCAAGCAGGCGGATGTCCAGGAAATCCTTGGCGAGCATTTTGTCGGCGGCATAGCCAACAACTACCGGCTGGTGCGCGAGGCGGTCGACCGCGGCGTGCCGCTGCACGAGATCGATCCCAACGCCAATGTCGTCAACGACCTGAAGAAGATCATCCTTCCGGAAGAGTCGGTGGCGACCGCGAGCAAGTCGAAGTCGCTATTCGGTTTCGGCAGGGGCCTGTTGAAAAGGAAAGCTGGATGACCAGCCGTTTTTCCACCCTGCAGAATCGCGACGCCCGCCCGCAGCGACCGGCGGAATCGACACCGGTCGCGCATCATGCCGTCGTTATCCCGACCAGCCGAAAGGCTTTGCCGGCGAAACCGGAAGCGGCACCGGCAAAGAATGCCAACAAGGTGCTCGATGCCCGGGTGCGCATCCATCGGATGCTGCTCGAGGAGATCAAC
>NZ_RZSJ01000666.1:0-3166 GCF_003998025.1 Mesorhizobium sp. M8A.F.Ca.ET.021.01.1.1 | reverse complement strand
CCTCGACGCCAGCCCCGAAGACTGGGCGGCGCTGTTCGCCGTCAATGCGCGCGCGCCGTTCTTCCTGATGCAGGCGGCGATTGCCGACATGCGGAAACGCGGCCAGGGGGGCGCGATCGTCAACATCCTGTCGATCAACGCCCATTGCGGCTCGCCGGAACTCGCCGTCTATTCCGCCACCAAGGGCGCGCTGGCGACGCTGACCAAGAACGCCGCCAACGCCCATCGCTTCGACCGCATCCGCGTCAACGGCATCAATGTCGGCTGGACCGACACGCCGGCCGAGCGGGTGATGCAGGCGCAGACGCTCGGTCATGGCCCGGGCTGGCTTGACGCCGCCAACGCCGCCCAGCCCTTTGGCCGGCTGCTCAGGCCGGACGATATCGCCAACCTCGCCGTCTTCCTGCTTTCCGACGCGGCCGGGCCGATGACCGGGGCGGTGATCGACCAGGAGCAGTCGGTGATCGGGGCGAACCGGTGAACGCCATCGAAACGCTTGGGCCTGGCCTGCTGGAGCGGCTTCCCGCCGCCGTGCAAAAGCCGACCTACAACCGCGCATCGCTGTCACCCGGCATGGCCCATCTCGGCGTCGGTGCCTTCCACCGCTGCCACCAGGCCGAATACACCGACGACCTGCTCTCGCTGAAGTTCGACCGCTGGGGCATTGTCGGCATCAATATCCGCCCGCCCGCGCTCGCCGACACCCTTGGCCGGCAAGGCGGCCTCTACACAAGGCTGATCCGCGAGAACGACCATGTCGAGGCGCGCATCATCGGCAGCATCGTGAAGGTGGTCGACAGCCAGGACAGCGCCGCACCGGCGCTCGCGGTGCTCGCCTCGCCCGACATCGAACTGGTGACGATGACGGTGACGGAAAAAGGCTATTGCCATATCCCGTCGACCGGCGCGCTCGATCTCGGCCATCCCGACATCGTCCATGATCTCGCCAATCCGGAAGCGCCGCGCAGCCTGCCCGGCATCCTGGCGCTGGCGCTGGAGCAGCGCAGGGCCACGCATGGCCGCAAGCTGACACTGCTCTCCTGCGACAACATTCCGACCAACGGCGTCATCCTGGAAAATGTCGTGCGGAGCTTTGCCGAACGGCGTGGCAATGGGCTTGCCGACTGGATTGCGGCCAATGCCGCCTTCCCCTCCGCCATGGTCGACCGCATCGCGCCGGCTGTGTCGCCGGATGATCTCGACAGCGTCGAACAATGGTTCGGCTATCGCGATGGGGCCGTTGCGGTGGGCGAGCCGTTCCGGCAGTGGGTGATCGAGCAGAAATTCGCCGGCCGCATGCCGCGCTGGGACCTGGCCGGCGCGACCTTCGTCGACGATGTCACGCCGTTCGAGCATCTCAAGATGCGGGTGCTGAACGGGGCGCAAACGACGCTCGCCACGCTCGGCGTGCTGGCGGGGCTCGAACACACATTCGATGCCATCGCCGACCCGCTGCTGTCGGTCTTCGTCAGGAGCATGCTGGTCGAGGAGACGCTTCCGACACTGACGCCGGTGCCCGGCATGGAGCCGTTGGCTTATGTCGAGCAGAGCCTTGGCCGGCTGAAGAACACAGCGATCCGCCATCGCAACCACCAGATCGCCACCGATGGATCGCAAAAGATCGTCCAGCGCCTGCTCAACCCGATCCGCGACCGGCTGAGCCAAGGCGCCGGCATCGGCCTGCTGTCGGTGCCGGTCGCCGGCTGGATGGCCTATCTCATCCTGGCCTCGGCGCGCTTCGGCAAACGCTGGCCGGTGTCGGATCCCTATGCCGGCAGGATCGCAGCGATCGCCGACGAAACCGGACGCGACGCGCCGGCGCTGGCTTCGGCCATCCTGGCCATCGACACGATTTTCGACCCCGGCCTTGCCGCCGACGAGGCGTTTCGCAAGACGGTGACTTCAGCGCTGGGCGAACTGCTTTCGGACGATCCGATGGCGGCCGTTCGACACAGTCTGGAGCAAGACGGGGTCGCGAGGTTGAAACGATCCAAACTATCGGCATTATAAACATCGATCGCGGGTTCGCGGTCAGGGGAGGCATGATGAAACTTGGACTGCTCACCGCACCATTCGCGGAGACTCCGCTCGGCGAGGTCGCCGGCTGGGCAAGCTCCGTCGGCTTCGAGGCCTTGGAAATCGCCTGCTGGCCGAAAACCTCCGGCGCCACCCGCCGCTATGCTGGCACCAGCCATATCGACGCCGCCGGCACCTCGGCCTCGCAGGCGAAAGAGATTGCCGCTTCGCTGGCGGAAAAGAACATGTCCATCTCCGGCCTCGGCTACTACCCCAACCCGCTGCATCCCGATCCCGCCCACCGCGAGGCGGTCATCGGCCATCTGAAGAAGGTGATCGTGCTGGCCGCCAATATGGGCGTGCCGGTCGTCAACACCTTCTGCGGCGGCGATGCCTCCAAAACCGTCGATGTCAACTGGCAGGATGCGCTGAAAGTCTGGCCCGGGATCGTCCCCCATGCACGCGACCACGGGGTGAAGCTTGCCTTCGAGAACTGCCCGATGATCTTCAGCTATGACGAATGGCCGGGCGGGCACAACATCGCCTATTCGCCGCAAGTCTGGCGCCGCATCCTGGAGAGCTGGGGCGGCGATGTCGGCATGAATTTCGACCCCTCGCACCTGGTCTGGCAGATGATCGACCAGGCCCGCTTCATCAGGGAATTCGGCCCCTACATGCTGCATGTCCACGCCAAGGACCTGATGATTGATCATGATGGATTGTACGAGCGCGGAATCCTTTCGGCCGGGATAGGCTGGCAGGTGCCTCGCATGCCGGGGCTGGGCGATGTCGACTGGAGCGGCTTCTTCTCCGGCCTCTACCGCGCCGGCTATGACGGCTCGGTCATCATCGAGCACGAGGACAGGCGATTTGAAGGCAGCGACGATCAGGTGAAACGGGGTTTTCTGCTCGCCCGCGACGTGCTGCGTCCCTTCGTCAAATGACGGCAAGGCGAGCCACTTGACTCTGTTTGTGAGTGGCACGGCTTAACGGGTTGGAAGTGAACTGAAAAACAATGTGGAGGAAGACTGAAATGAAGACATATCTGACCATGGTTCCGCTGCTTGCCAGCGCCGCCCTGCTCGCCTCGGTGGGCATCTCGTCGGCGGCCGGCAAATACACGATCGGCATTTCCAACACAGTGCAGGGC
>NZ_RZSJ01000665.1:0-3167 GCF_003998025.1 Mesorhizobium sp. M8A.F.Ca.ET.021.01.1.1 | reverse complement strand
GACTTGCGGAGAATCGGAGCCGATGCGAACCTCGCCGCAACATGGCTCGCGCGCGTTCTGATTCTCCGCTTCTCTTCGAGATCGTCGAGAAACCCGATTTCTCCTTCGAGACGAAGGCGATGGCCGATGGTTTGTGGCCGGTCGCGGGGATGGACGAAGCCGGCCGTGGCCCGCTGGCGGGTCCGGTCGTCGCGGCAGCAGTGGTGCTCGACCCCGCCAACATTCCCGAAGGACTCGACGATTCAAAGCGGCTTAGCCACTTGCAGCGCGAAGCGCTGTTCCTGCGCATCCTCGGTTCCGCGCTCGGCGTCTCGATGGCGTCGATCAGCGCGGAGGGTATCGATGGCAGCAACATCCTCAAGGCGAGCCTCGAAGCGATGCGCCGCGCGCTGGTTGGGCTGCCGGTTCAGGCAAAACTCGCGCTCGCCGACGGGCGCGACGTGCCCCCGGGACTGCCCTGCGAAGGGCGCGCGCTGATCAAGGGCGACCAGCGCTCGCAATCGATCGCCGCCGCCTCGATCGTCGCCAAGGTCATGCGCGACCGCATGATGTGTGGCTGCGGCAATCATCACGATCGTTACGGCTTCGAAGTCCATATGGGTTACGCCACGGCCCGGCATCGCACGGCGATCGAGGCGCACGGGCCGGTAGCGCGGCTGCACCGCACCTCGTTTGCGCCGTTCAGGCTTGGGGGTGTCGAGGTGGTTGAGGAAGAGAGCTTGGCCGGGCTGGAGTGAGGCGAAAGCGGCGCCGAACTACAGCCGATCTCCCCCTCGTGGGGGAAATGTCCGGCAGGACAGAGGGGGCGCTGTCCCGCCGACCTGTCAGTTCATTGCGATCAGATTCGCCGGATACTTCTCAGCCGGTGCGACGGATAAAGAATCGAACGCCGGCGATCCTTCGCGCCCCCCTCTGCCCTGCCGGGCATCTCCCCATGAGGGGAGATTGGTGGCGTCAACGCACCGTACAAAAAAAGCCGCCAAGTTTCCCGGACGGCTTTGATTTGCTTGATGTTGTCAGCTCAGTTCAGCTTGGCCTTCACATCCTGCAGCGCGGACTTGAACAGATCGGCTCCTGCCTTGGCGTCAACCTTGGCGGCGAGCAATGCACGTGCCGCCTCGACAGCGATGTCGACGGCGCTGGCGCGCACTTCGCCGATCGCTTCGCGCTCGGCCTGGCCGATCTTCTGTTCGGCAAGCGCGGTGCGCCGGGCGACATAGTCCTCGGTCTTCTTGTGGGCCTCGGCGGCCAGCAGTTCGGCCTCGCGCTTGGCGGCCGCGACAATGTCGGCAGCCTCCTGCTCGGCTTCCTTGCGCTTCTTCTTGTACTGGCCAAGCAATTGCTGGGCTTCGTCGCGCAGCTTGCGGGCCTCGTCGAGCTCACTGCTGATCCTGGCGGCGCGGGCGTCGAGCGCCTTGGCGATCATGCCGGGCACCTTGATGTAGACGGCGATGGCCAGGAAGATGATCAGGGCAATCGTGGCCCAGAGCGTTGCGAGAGATGTAGCGTCCATGATGCGCTCCTCACCGGGCCACGGATTTGACCGCGGCCGCGATCTCGGCCTTGCTGGCCTTGCCGCCAACGAGTGCCTCGACGATCGCCGAAGCGGTATCCTCGGCAATGCTGCCGACTTCCTTCATGGCATTGGCCTTGATGGAAGCAATGCGTGCCTCGGCCTCGCCAAGCTTCCCATCGAGCGCAGCCTCGATCTTCTTGCGCGCGGTATCGGCTTCCGCCTTGGCCGCATCGTTGGCTTGCTGGCCGATCGAGTTCGCGTTCTTCTTGGCTTCCGCCAGTTCCTGCTCGTAAGCGGCAACGGCGGCGTCTGCCTCGCCCTTCAACTTGGCAGCCTGGTCGAGATCCTGGCTGATGCGGTCGTTGCGGACATCGATGATGCCCCCGACGCGCGGCATCACGACCCGCTTCAGGAAGAGGTAGAACAGCCCGAACGTGATCGCCAGCCACAGAAGCTGCGACGGAAACGTCTCCGGATTGAATGGCGGAAACGTGCCGTGCGCTTCGGCAGGCACGCTGGTGCCGGAATGCGTGTCGCCTCCGGTCGCAGCGTGGCTGGTGTCGGCTGATGGCGCGGACTCTTGCGCGAAGGCAGATGTCACGAACATGGACTATCCCCAGATATCAGGCCCGCCGCTTGCGCGGCCGGCCTGTCCAATCTTCTCAGTACTCAGCCGAACAGGGCCAGCAGCGCGATGAGAAGCGAGAAGATGCCCAGAGCTTCGGTCACGGCGAAGCCGAAAATCAGGCGGCCGAACTGGCCGTCGGCAGCCGAAGGGTTGCGCAGCGCGCCCGAGAGGTAGCTGCCGAAGATGTTACCCAGGCCAATGCCCGCGCCACCCATGCCCAGGCAAGCGATGCCGGCGCCGATGTACTTTGCTGCTTCTGCGTCCATTTGTTCAACTCCTTTGGATCTGAAAATTCCGTTGCGATTTCATCCGGCACCAATGTTGAAAACTCTTGGCCGGAACTCTTGCCTCAGTGCCCGGGATGCAGGGCGTCGTTGAGATACATGCAGGTCAATACGGCAAAGACGTAGGCCTGCAGGAAGGCGACCAGCAGTTCAAGCGCCGTCAGCGCCACCGCCATAGCCAACGGCAGGATCGAACCCGCCACGCCGACCGCGCCCAGCGCGGAGAGGCTGACGACGAACCCGGAGAAAACCTTGAGCGTGATGTGGCCGGCAAGCATGTTGGCGAACAGACGAACCGAGAGGCTGACCGGGCGCGACACGAAGGAAATGACCTCGATCAGCACCACCAGCGGCAGCAGGAACACCGGCACGCCATGCGGCACGAACAGCTTGAGGAAACCAAGACCATGCTTCATGAAGCCGTAGACCACCACGGTTCCAATCACCAGGGCCGCGAGGCCGAAGGTGACGATGATGTGGCTGGTGACCGTGAAGAAATAGGGAAACAGGCCGAGCAGATTGGCGACCAGCACGAACATGAACAGCGAGAACACGAAGGGGAAGAACTTCATGCCCTGCGTGCCGGCGGCGTCACGCAGCATGTTGCCGACGAATTCATAAGCCATTTCGGAGACCGACTGCAGCCGGCCTGGAACCAGGCTGCGGCTCGACGTCGTCAGGAACAGGAACGCCGCGGCGACAACCACGGTGGCGACCATGAACAGGGCGGAATTGGGGA
>NZ_RZSJ01000664.1:0-3176 GCF_003998025.1 Mesorhizobium sp. M8A.F.Ca.ET.021.01.1.1 | reverse complement strand
GCCAGGATGACGCCCAGCACGAGCTGGCTGCTGCCCAGCAGCCAGCTCGTGCTGGGCGTCATCCTGGCTGTGCTGTGCATCGCCATCTCGATCGCGGCGCCGCAATTCCATTCGGAAGCCAACATCATCGCCATCCTGCGCCAATGCGCGCTGGTGCTGGTCGTTGCCTCGGGCATGACCATGCTCATCATCACCGCCGAGGTCGACCTGTCGGTCGGCGCCTCGCTCGCTTTCGTCGGCTGCATCGGCATGGCGGTGCTGAATTCCACCCACAGCCTGGCGCTCGGCATGCTGGCGGCGCTCGCCTTTGCCGGCGGGGTCGGACTGTTCAACGGCCTGGTCGTCACCCGGCTCCGGGTGAACTCGCTGATCGCCACCATCGGCACGATGATGATGCTGCAGGGCGGCGTCTATCTGTTCACGCGCGAGGCGGTGCAGAACCACAATCAGCTGGCAAGCTTTACCGACCTCGGCGCCGGCTATGTCGGGCCTGTGCCTGTGCCTGTCATCCTGGCCGCGCTGATCTTCGTGGTCGCCTATGTCACGCTGCGCTTCACCACGCTCGGCCGCTACCTCTACGCGGTGGGCGCCAATGAAAAGGCGGTGCGCCTGTCTGGCGTACGTTCCGAACGCCTCAAGCTGTTTGCCTTCGTCGTCACCGGCCTGTGCGTCGGCGTTGCCGGCATGATCCTTTCGTCGCTGATGAACGCTGGCCAGCCGACCGCCGGCCGCGGTTTCGAACTGACCGTCATCGCCGCCGTCATCCTCGGCGGCACCAGCCTGCTCGGCGGGCGCGGCTCGCTGTTCGGCACCTTGCTCGGCGTGCTGGTGCTGAAGGTGATCGACAACGGCATCATCATCCTCGGCTGGAACCAGGATCTGCAGATGGTGGTGCCGGGCTTCGTCATCATCCTGGCCACCTATCTCGACATCATCCGGAACAGAGCCAATGTCCGTTGATTTTCTGCACCCCGGCGAAGGCGCGGCCATCGATACCGATGTGCCGGCACTGGAATTGCGCGGCATCGACAAGCGCTTCCCGGGTGTCGTGGCGCTCGACAATGTCGACTTCACCCTGAAGCCCGGCAAGATCCATGCCCTGATGGGCGAGAACGGCGCCGGCAAGTCGACGCTGATCAAGATCATGGCCGGCGTCTACGGCAAGGATGCCGGTACCATTCGCATGCGCGGACGCGAGGTCGATATCCAGTCGCCGCGCGACAGCCTGAAAGAGGGCATCAAGGTCGTCTTCCAGGAGATTGCGTTGATCTCCGAATTCACGGTTGCTGAGAACATCTTCCTCGAGGGCTACCCGACCGGCCGGGCGGGCTCGATCGACTGGAAGAAAATCCGCGCCGATTCAGCCGCCCTGTTCAACCGTATCGGTTTCAATGTCGATCCGGCTGCGCGCACGGGTTCGCTTCCGGTCAGCCAGCAGCAGATGGTCGAAATCGCCCGCGCGCTCGCTCATGAGGCCCGCGTCGTGGTGATGGACGAGCCGACGTCCTCGCTGACGCCGAACGAGGTCTCGCTGCTGTTCACCGTCATCCGACGGCTGGCCAGCCTCGGCATCGCGGTGGTCTATGTCAGCCACAAGCTCGACGAGGTGTTCGAGATCGCCGACACGGTGACGGTGCTGCGCGACGGGCGCCACATCTCGACCAAACCGATCGGCGAGCACAGCAACGACACGCTGATCCAGGACATGATCGGACGTCGCATCGACAATCTGTTTCCGCGCCAGCGCGGCGCGGCAGGCGGCAAGGTTGCCTTGTCGGTGGAGAAGCTCAGCACGGCGAGGAAGCTCGACGAGGTGTCTTTCGAGGCACGCGCCGGCGAGGTGCTCGGCTTCTTCGGCTTGATGGGCGCGGGCCGCACCGAACTCGCCAAGGCGATCGTCGGCTATGATCCGATCACCGCGGGCACGATCAGCGTCGACGGTCAGCGCCTCACGCCACATGACACGCGCACCGGTGTCAGGCTCGGCATCGGCCTGCTCACCGAGGATCGCAAGAGCGAAGGGCTGATGGGCGAGCTGCCCGTCTACCAGAATGCCAGCCTCGCCTCGCTTGGCGCCTTCGCACGCATGGGCTTAATCGATACGGCGAAGGAGCACCGGGCGGTGCAGGACTATGTCGACCGCTTCCGCATCAAGACCCCCAGCCTGTTCCAGCAGGTGAAGAACCTGTCGGGCGGCAATCAGCAGAAGGTGCTGATCTCGCGCTGGCTGATGCGAGGCCTGAAGGTGATCGTCGTCGACGAGCCGACGCGCGGCATCGATGTCGGCGCCAAGTCGGAGATCTTCGCGCTGATCGACCGGCTCGCCGGCGAAGGCCTGGCGGTCGTCATGATGACATCGGAAATGCCGGAGCTGCTCGGTCTCGCCGACCGGATCGCCGTGATGTGCGAGGGCCGTCTGACCGCGATCATGTCGCGCGATGAAGCCACGCAGGAAAAGATCCTCAATGCGGCGATCGGATAAGACCATGAGCCTTGCCAATATAGCTTCCGCAAAAGCCCAGCCCTCCCTGCTGGCGCGGCTCTTTGCCCGGCAGGAACTGGCATTGTTCGTCTGCCTCATCCTGGTACTGGTCTTCTTTTCCGTCACGGTCGAGAATTTCTTCTCCGTGCGCAACATGACCAACGTGCTCGGCCAGGCTTCGCTCGCGCTCACCGCCGGCATCGGCTGCGCCATCGTCTTCATCTCCGGTGAGGTCGATATCTCGATCGGATCGCTGCTCGCGACCATCGCGTTGCCGCTGATCATCATCATGAACGACACCAACTCGCTGCTGCTCGGCGTCAGCGCAGCACTGCTGTTCGGCCTGATCATCGGTGTGGTGAACGGCTATCTCACCGCCTATGCCGGCATCAACTCGCTGATCGTGACCTTGGGAACGATGTTCATCATGCGCGGCGGCGTCTATCTCTACACCGGCCAGCGCGCGATCCCGGACAATGCCAGCCTCGACAGCTTCATCGCGCTCTCGGATGGCCGCCTGTTCAACATCATCCCGTATTCGGCGGTCATCGCGATCGTCCTGCTCGCCGCCTTCGGCTACATGATGCAGCACCGGCCGTTCGGGCGGCAGATCTATGCCGTCGGCGGCAATCAGGAAGTCGCGCGCCTTGCCGGCTATGATGTCCGGCGGGTGAAGTTCATCTGCTTCATCATC
>NZ_RZSJ01000663.1:0-3181 GCF_003998025.1 Mesorhizobium sp. M8A.F.Ca.ET.021.01.1.1 | reverse complement strand
CTTCTGTGGCGACACCCGTCTCGACGATCGCGCCGGATTGCATCACCGAGACGCGGTCGCAGGAGCGCCTGATGAGGTTGATGTCGTGGCTGATCAGCAGGATCGAGGTGCGGTGCTCGCGGCGCAGATCGTCGAGGATGGCGATGATTTCGGACTGGACGCTGGCGTCGAGCGCCGTGGTCGGCTCGTCCATCACCAGCAGCGCCGGATCGAGCGCAATCGCTATGGCGATGTTGGCGCGTTGCTGCATGCCGCCCGACAGTTCGTGCGGATAAAGTTTTAGCACGCGCTCCGGATTGGCGACGCGGACGCGGCCGAGCAGCTGCGCCGCGCGCGCCTGCGCATCGTCATGATGCATCGGGCGATGGCGCAGGATCGTCTCGGTGATCTGGCCGCCAATGGTCATGCTCGGGTTCAGCGCCGAACCCGGATGCTGGTAGACGGCGGCGATGCGGTCGCCGCGCAGCCGGCGCAGCTCGACGGCCGAGAGGTCGCGGATTTCGCGGCTCTCGAAGGCGAGTTGCGCGGCCTCGACGCGGGCGTGTTTGGGCAGATAGCGCAGCACGGCCAGCGCCACCGAGCTCTTGCCCGAACCGGATTCGCCGACCAGGCCGAGCGCTTCGCCCTGGCCGATCTCCAGCGAAATGTCGTCCACCGCGCGATGGATGCGCCTGGCGCTCCGGTAGGAAACCGAAAGGTGCTCGACGCTCAGAACCGAAGACGACGATGAAGAGGACATGCCCGAAACCACTTTCTGTCCGCGCGGCGATCGGGGGCAATCGCTTCCGCTTTCACATAGAACAATCTCTATAAAATTACTCGAATTAAGCCCGGGCGCAATCTAACTTTTACCGACTGGAAGGTTTTCAGGGCACGGCCACACGCCGCCGCGCCTGACGATTTCCGCATGGACAGGGAAGGCTACCGGCATGTCGCACATGATCCTCAGCGCGTTCTTCTTCAACCCGCAGGGCGACCACCGCATGGCCTGGCGCCATCCCCGCGCGCCGGGGCGCGAGGTGCTCGATTTCGACTATTACCGCGAGCTGGTGCAGGCGGCGGAACGGGCGACGATCGACACCATCTTCGTCGCCGACCACGTGTCGATCTGGGATTCGGTCAAGAGCGGCGTCGCGCACTACGCCAATGCGCGGCTGGAACCGCTGACGCTGCTGTCGGCGCTGGCCGGCGTCACCAGGCATATCGGCCTGATCACCACGGCGTCGAGCTCCTACAGCGAGCCCTACAATGTGGCGCGGCTGTTCGCTTCGCTCGACCACATCTCCAAGGGCAGGGCGTCGTGGAACGTCGTCACCTCGGCGATGGACGAGGAGGCGCGCAATTTCGGCCGCGACGGCAATATCGAGCACGCCTTCCGCTATGAGCGCGCCGGCGAATTCCTCGATATCGTCAAGGCGCTGTGGGACAGCTGGGAGGACGAGGCGCTCCTCATCGACAAGCAGACGGGCTATTTCGCCGACCCCGACAAGGTCCATCCGATCGACCACAAGGGCAAGCATTTCAAGGTACGCGGGCCGCTCAACGTGTCGCGGCCGCCGCAGGGCCATCCGCTGATCGTCCAGGCCGGCTCGTCCGAGGACGGCAAGAATTTCGCCACCGCCCAGGCCGACGTGCATTTCGCCATCTTCTCCACACGGGAAGACGGCATCAAATACCGGCAGGACATCAACGAGCGGCTGGCCCGCCACGGCAGGCGGCCGGAAAGCTTCAAGATACTGCCCGGCATCCTGCCGATCGTTGCCGCCTCCGAGGCAGAGGGCCGCGACAAGCAGGACTACCTGCAGACGCTGCTGCCCGACCAGGTCGGCATCGACCTTTTGTCGAGCTGGAGCGGCATCGACCTCTCCGTCTACCCGCCTGATGGCCCGCTGCCGCCGCTGCCGGACGAGAGCACCTTCAATGGCGGGCGCACCTCGCTCAACCGCGTCAAGCAATGGTCGAAGCAGAACCTCAGCCTGCGCGACATCGCCCGCAAGCTCGCCAACAGCGGCTCGGTGCCGACGGTGGCCGGCACGCCCAGGCAGATCGCCGACCAGCTGGAAGACTGGTACGTCGCCGGCGCCTGCGACGGCTTCAACCTGATGTTCCCGCTGCTGCCCGAGGACTGGGTGAATTTCGCCGAGCAGGTGGTGCCGGAACTGCAGCGGCGCGGCCTGGTGCCGACCGAATACGCGCCCGGCACGCTGCGCGACCGCTTCGGCCTTGCGCGCCCCGCCAACCGTTTCGCCGATCAGCGCGCCGATCAGCGCGCCGTGTCCTGAGAGGAAAAGCCATGACCGCCGCGCCGAACCTCCAGCCCCGCGAAGCCACTGCTCCGCGTCTCGTCAATGTGCTGCACAGCCCCAAGCGTGTGCGTGTGAAATTCGGCGGCCGCACCATCGCCGACAGCCGCAACGTGCTGGTGCTGCGCTCCAACCATTTCCTGCCGATCTATTTCTTCCCGCCGTCCGCGGTCGATCCTTCGGTGCTGAAACCGTCGCTGCATCGCGAGCCGCATGCGGTCGGCGGCGAGACCGCCTATTGGGACATCGACAGCGGCGACAAGCGCGCCGCCAACGCGGCCTGGTCGTTCACGGCGCCGCCGGATGAAAACCTGGCGCCGCTCGCCGGCCGCATTGCCTTCACCTGGAAATCGGTCGACCAGTGGTTCGAGGAAGAGGAAGAAGTCTTCGTCCACGCCCGCGATCCCTATGCCCGCATCGACGTGCTGCAGAGTTCCAGCCATGTCGAGGTCTGGTTCGACGGCGAGGTCATCGCCGACAGCCATCGTCCGGTGCTGCTGTTCGAGACCCATTTGCCGACGCGTTTCTACCTTCCTCCGGAGGATATCCGGCTGGAGCGGCTGACGGCGTCCAGTTCGACGACGCGATGTCCCTACAAGGGCATCGCCTCCTACTGGTCGGGCCTGCTCGGCGATGGTTCGGTTCGCCCCGACATCGCCTGGAGCTATCGCGAGCCGATCGACGAGGTCGCGAAAATCAAGGGCCTGATCGCCTTCTATCCGCAGGCGGTCGACCGCATCCATCTCGACGGCCAGCCCGCCTGACGGCGGCTTTTTTCCCAACTTCCCATTCAAGAGAGAAAAACAATGACGAAACGTTCAGACATCGATCTTTTGCGCAGCCAGGCCACGCGCGGCCACACTGGCGACATCTGGAAT
>NZ_RZSJ01000662.1:0-3184 GCF_003998025.1 Mesorhizobium sp. M8A.F.Ca.ET.021.01.1.1 | reverse complement strand
CCGCCGCTACCCGGAACCAGGCGAGGCCGCCCTGCCCGCCTATCTCGAAAGGCAAAACTACGAGACCATCCGCGGCAATATAGACCGCGTCGCCATCCACCATGCCAACCTGATCGAATTCCTCGCCGGCAAGGATGCAGGCGCCGTCGACCGCTTCATCCTGCTCGATGCGCAGGACTGGATGACCGACGACCAGCTCAATGCGTTGTGGTCGGAAATCACCCGGACCGCCTCGGCCGGCGCCCGCGTCATCTTCCGTACCGCCGCCGAGCCCAGTCTGTTGCCGGGGCGCGTCTCGACTTCGCTGCTCGATCAGTGGGACTATCAGGACCAAGCATCGCGCGAATTCTCGGCCCGCGACCGCTCCGCCATCTATGGCGGCTTCCACCTCTATGTGAAGCGCCCGGCATGAGCACGACGGAACTGCCGGCCAGCCCCGAATTCAAGGCTAACCATGCCGAACTGATGGACGGCGTCTACCGCTGGCAGCGCCACATCTATGACCTGACCCGCAAGTACTACCTGCTTGGCCGCGACCGGCTGATCGCGGGGCTGGACGTGCCGCCGGGCGGCGCCGTTCTGGAGCTCGGCTGCGGAACCGGGCGCAACATCATCCTCGCTGCCCGCGCCTATCCCGATGCCCGCTTCTTCGGCCTGGATATTTCGGCCGAAATGCTGGAAACGGCGAGCAAGGCGATCGACCGCGAAGGCCTGTCGGACCGCGTCATGCTGGCAAGGGGCGACGCCACCGATTTCGACGCCAAGGCGCTATTCGGCAAAGGCAGATTCGACCGGGTCTTCGTCTCCTATTCGCTATCAATGATCCCGGGCTGGGAGAAGACGGTCTCGGCAGCACTTGCCGCGCTGGCCCCGACGGGCTCGCTGCACATAGTCGATTTCGGCCAGCAGGAAGGCCTGCCGGGGTGGTTCCGCGCGTTGCTGCGCGGCTGGCTGAAGAAATTCCACGTCACGCCACGCGAATCCCTGCGTGATGTTCTGGAATCGCAGGCCGAGCGAACCGGCGCAACCTTCCGTTTTCGCACGCTTTATCGTGGCTATGCCTGGTTGGCTGTGATTGGGCCACACAGCTAGCTAGTGCAGCGCCTTCACCAGCGCCCCCACCATCGCCCGCGGGCGATAGTTGAGTTTGGCCGGCGTTAGCCCGAGCCTCACCACGACCAATTGCTCGGACGGGATGATGGCGACCGTCTGCCCGTCATGGCCTTCCATCCAGTAAGTGTCCCTGGGCAGGCCGGCGGCGACGCCGGCACCGGGGTTTTCCTCATCGCCCGGCGCTTCGATCCACAACTGGCCCTTGCCGTAGACTTTCGAGGCGGATGCCGGCTCGCGCATCCAGTCGACGAAGCCGGCCGGCAGGACCTGGTTGCCGTTCCAAACCCCGCCTTGCAGCAGGAACTGGCCGAAGCGCGCCCAGTCATGTGCCGTGGCGTAGAGATAGGACGAGCCGACGAAAGTGCCCTGCTCGTCGGTCTCCAACACCGCGCTGTGCATGCCGAGCGGCTCGAACAGCGCCGTGCGCGGCCATGTCAGCGCCTTGGCCTTGTCGCCGATCGCGTCCTGCCAGAGGCGCGACAGCATCACCGCCGTGCCGCTCGAATAGGAAAACACCTTGCCAACCTCGCCGGTGAGCGGCTTGGCTTCGGCAAAACCCGCCATGTCGGGTTCGAGATAGAGCATGCGCGTCACATCGGCGACGTCGCCATAGTCTTCGTTGAATTCCAGCCCGCTCGACATCGCCATCATGTCGGCAAGGCTGATCGCGGCGCGACCGTCCGCCTTCCAAGGGGTAAACAGGCCCTTCTTGTCGACCGCCATTTTGCCCTCTTTGACCAGCGTGCCGACGATGGCGGCATTGACCGTCTTGGTCATCGACCAGCCGAGCAGTGGCGTCTTGGCCGAAAAGCCGTCGCCATAGCGCTCCGCGACGACCCGCCCGTTCTTGACCACGACGATCGCGCGCATGCCGGTTCCGGCCATGGCGTCGTCGCCGACGACCTTCGAGACCTCTGGGTTCTGCGATGCATCGACCCGTTCGCCCTCCGGCCACGGCGCATCCTGGCTTGTCGCAGCGGGTTCGGCATGGACCGTCGTGCGCCGCGCCTTGCCGACATCGCCGTCTGGAACCGAGGCGCAGCCCAGCCCGTCGCGGGCGACCGCCTCGCTCTTGCCGAGGAAGCCGAGCAGGCCGGCCGAAACCGTCCCCCGGTTCTTGTCGACGGAGACCCGCATCAGCCGCAGCAGCGGATGGCCGGGCGCCTGCACATCGACGGCCAACACCTCATTGGCGTCGCGCCCGGCGATGAAGACGTTGGAGCAGACGATCTTGGCCGAATAGCCCGAGCCGACGCGGATGAGTTCCGGCGGCGCGATATAGAGCCAGGCAAACAGCGCGACGACCGCCAGCACGATCAGGCCAAGCAGCCATTTGACGATCTTGACGACGAACCGCATCTGCTTCTCCCAGGCACGCGCCTGACCTTATGTCATCGATTTGCCGCCATTGCTTCCGCAAAATCGGTGCTCTTGTCGAGCGCCATCAACGGATTATCAACCATGATCGGCGATCACAGGGATGCATGTCGCCCAGAAGTGCGCAGCGGTTTTGGGACAACGACATGCACGAAAAACGACTATGCTGGGCGATGCGTGGGGCGATCGCCTGGAGGGGGCCAGACTAACCTCGGCCATCGGTGCACAGACCCATCAGCGACCGGCTGATTCCGGCTTGGAAGTTGCGATGCGCCGTCTTGCGGTCCTTTTCATGCTGACGCTGCTCGGCGCCTGCTCGACCGTCGACGATCTCTCGCCGCTGTCGCCGTCCGCATCGAGCAGTCCGACGGTGGCCGTGCGCGCGCCGCGCTTTGCCGATTCCAAGCCGCATGAGTGGGACAGCGGCGCGCCGTGGAACTATGCCATCCACGGCACCGACGTCTCCAAATACCAGACCTCGGTCGACTGGCCGACGGCCAAGGCCAGCGGCATCTCCTTCGCCTTCATCAAGGCGACCGAAGGCGGCGACCGCTTCGACGAATATTTCGGCGAACATTGGGCGCGCACCAAGGCCGCCGGCGTTCCGCGCGCTGCCTATCATTTCTTCTATTTCTGCACCCCGGCGGCGCAGCAGGCGCGCTGGTTCATCCAGAATGTCCCCGTCGACCGCTGT
>NZ_RZSJ01000661.1:0-3200 GCF_003998025.1 Mesorhizobium sp. M8A.F.Ca.ET.021.01.1.1 | reverse complement strand
GGTGATGCGGTCGCGCCGCATCTGGATGAACTCCTTGATCAGCAGCGCGCCGAGCCGGGCAAAGGAAAAGACGCTGTTCATGCCATGTTTCATGTCATGTTGTCCTTCGAACCGGACATGAACTGGATGAAGACGTCCTCGAGGCTGGTTTCGCCAGGCGTCACGGTCACGCCCTTGTGCTCTCTCTCGACATCGGCAAGCGCTGCTTCAAGCTTCTTGCGGTCGGAGCCGACGACATGCAGCGTGGCGCCGAACGGCGCCACCTGGTCGACGCCGGCGCGGCCCTCAAGCGCTTCGGCCACCTTGTCAAGCCGCGGACCCTGCACCACGAAAGTGGTCAGCCCTGCGTTCTTCACCACTTCGGCCACGGTGCCGGTGGCCAGCATCTTGCCGTAGGAGATGTAGCTGATGCGATGGCAGCGCTCGGCCTCGTCCATATAGTGGGTGGAGACCAGCACGGTCAGCCCGCCGCTGGCAAGGCGATGGATCTCGTCCCAGAATTCGCGCCGCGCCTTCGGGTCGACGCCGGCCGTCGGCTCGTCGAGCAGAAGCAGCTTCGGCTTGTGCATGATGCAGGCGGCCAGCGCCAGCCGCTGCTTCCAGCCGCCGGACAAGGTGCCGGCCAGCTGGTTGCGGCGCGTCGCCAGGCCGAGCTCCTCCAATGTCCGGGCGACATACTCCTCGACTGGTCTCAGCCGGTAGAGCCGCGCCACGAATTCCAGATTCTCGCCGATCGTGAGATCCTCGTAGAACGAGAATTTCTGCGTCATGTAGCCGACTTCGCGCTTGATCCTGAGACTGTCCGTGCGGATGTTGAAACCCAGCACCGTGCCTTCGCCCTCGTCCGGCGTCAGCAGGCCGCACATGATGCGAATCGTGGTGGTCTTGCCCGAGCCGTTGGGGCCAAGGAAGCCGACGATCTCGCCCTCGGCGACCGACATGGTCACATGGTCGACGACGATCTTGTCGCCGAAGCGCTTGACCAGGCCGCGGACGTCGATGGCGTTCATCTTCCCATATCCGCGAGATCGACATCGACGATCTGGCCGGGCTGCAGCGGCCCCGCATCGCCCTCCGGCCGCGCCTCGACGAGGTAGACCAGCTTCTGCCGGTTTTCGAGAGAATAGATCACCGGGGGGGTGAATTCGGGATCGGGCGAGATATAGCTGACGCGCGCCTTCACGTCAGGACCGCAGCCGTCGCAATGGACGCTGAGCAGGCTGCCGACCTTGACCGAGGAGAAGGCCGCTTCCGGAATATAGACGCTGAGCTTCACCGCGCCGTCGGGGAGCACCGAGATGACAGGCGCGGTCGGGCCCGCCGTGTCGCCGGGATTGCGGATGACGTCGTTGACGCGGCCGGGCGAAGGGGCCGCGAGCGTGCGCTTGGAGAGGCGCCACACCGCCTGCTCCAGTTCGGCCTGCGCCTGCTTGACCTGGTTGTCGGCGGCCTTGATCGTCTCGGCGCGCGCCGGCAGGCCGCCGACGGCGAGATTGGCCTCGGCCTGGCCGACCTGGGCGTTGGCGGTTTCCAGCGTCGCCGAGGCGGTGTCATAGTCGGCCTGGGTGCCGGTGCCGCGCTTGAACAGATCGGCGGCGCGAGCGTATTTGCGTCTTGCGTCGTCTGCCTGCGCCTTGGCCATGTCGACTTGAGCCTTGAGTGCGGCGATTTCTTCGGGCCGCTTGCCGACCTGCAGGTCGGCCAACTGCGCCTGTGCTTGGGCGAGGCTTGCCTGCGCCTGCGCCACCGCGATCCTGGCATCGGCATTTTCGAGTGTCACCACGGTGGCTCCCGCCGTGACGCGATCGCCGCGCTTCACCGTCACCGTCTCGACCTGTGCCACCTCGATCGGCGCCAGCAGCACGTATTCGCCCTCGACATAACCGACGGCGAGCGGTGCCGCCGGGGCGCAGGCACCGAACAGCTGGGCGGCGAGCGGCAGTGAACACAGGAAGCTCATTATCTTGGTCCCTTCATCCCTGCCCCCTTTCGGGCGGCCAGCATGGCGCCGAGGTTGTCCGTGGTGGCCGCCACCACCTTGGCGGCCTCGGCGGCACCGATGTCTTGCCAGCCCATGCGGCGCATCACCGCCTCGCGGCCGATGCGGAAATAGATGACCTGGCCGATCAGCGTGAACACGGTGAGCCGGGTCCGTTCGCTCTCGGCCGGCTCGCCGGTGGCTTGCTCCCAGAGCAGGCACAGGCGGCGATGCGCCGGCTCGAAGACGCCGTCATAGATGCGGTCGAGCGCCGCCGTCGGATGCGACAGTTCGCGCAGCACGAACTGCACGATCTCCCCGGCCTGCGGGCTGGCCACGACAAAGCCGACCATCCGTTCCAGGGCCGCGAACAGCTGCGCGCGCGCCGCCTCCGGGTCGCCAGCCGTCGCGGCCTGTTCATTGAGCGCCTGACCGGCGACGGCCTGAATGGTCTCGACGATGAAGTCGGCGGCAGCGGCGCGAAGACCTTCCTTGCCACCGAAATGATAGGCGATCGAGCCGATATTGGCCCCCGCCTCGGCGGCGATTTCACGCGTCGAGGTGCCGTCGAAGCCCTGCCGCCCGAACAGTTTCAGCGCCGCCCGAACGAGCGCGGCACGCGTTAGCTCAGCCGGGGATGTCGCGTGGCGGGGCGGCTTGGCGTCCGACAACTTGATCATGGCAAGCACTTTAATCAATCGATTGATTAAAGTCAACTTGTGTGCGGTGCCGTCTTGCCATCGCCTTCGGCAAACGCTTTAGTGCGCGGCCATGGGCAAGGAAGTCGAGCGTAAGTTCCTGGTCTCCAGCCCCGCGTGGCGGGACCTGGTGGAAGCGGATATCCGCATTCTCCAGTTCTATCTCGCCACGGCACCCGGACGAACCGTCCGCATCCGCATCAGTGATGGCGCCTCGGCCAAGCTGACGCTCAAATTCGGCAGCAGCGCGCGCGAGCGCGACGAATTCGAATATCCGATCCCGCTGGCGGAGGCGGTGGAGATGCTGGACTTCGCCATCGGACGTGTCATCGAGAAGACACGTCACCATGTTAGGCATCGCGGCTATCTCTATGAAGTCGATGTCTTTGGCGGCGCACTGGCGGGACTTGTGGTGGCCGAACTCGAGACTCCGGAAGACGTTCCGGATGAAATGCTGCCGGACTGGCTCGGCCGTGAAGTCACCGGTGAACAGATGTTCTACAACGCGTCGCTCGCCCTCGGGG
>NZ_RZSJ01000660.1:0-3215 GCF_003998025.1 Mesorhizobium sp. M8A.F.Ca.ET.021.01.1.1 | reverse complement strand
GAAGGAGGCCGAAGCCCAGGACGGCAAGGCCGGCATGGTCGAGGAAGTGGTCACGCCCGACCACGTCGCCCATATCGTGTCGCGCTGGACCGGAATTCCGGTCGACAAGATGCTCCAGGGCGAGCGCGACAAGCTGTTGCGCATGGAAGACGAGATCGGCAAGCGTGTTGTCGGCCAGGGCGAGGCGGTGCAAGCCGTTTCCAAGGCGGTGCGGCGCGCGCGTGCAGGCCTGCAGGATCCGAACCGGCCTATCGGCTCGTTCATGTTCCTTGGCCCGACCGGCGTCGGCAAGACCGAGCTCACCAAGGCTTTGGCCAACTTCCTGTTCGACGATGAAACGGCGCTGGTGCGCCTCGACATGTCCGAGTACATGGAGAAGCACTCCGTCGCCCGGCTGATCGGCGCGCCTCCCGGCTATGTCGGTTATGAGGAAGGCGGCGCGCTGACCGAAGCGGTGCGGCGCCGGCCCTATCAGGTCGTGCTGTTCGACGAGATCGAGAAGGCGCATCCCGATGTCTTCAACGTGCTTTTGCAGGTGCTCGATGACGGCCGGCTCACCGACGGGCAGGGGCGTACCGTCGATTTCCGCAACACGCTGATCATCATGACGTCGAATCTCGGCGCGGAATATCTGGTCAATCTCGGCGAGGACCAGGATGTCGATGCCGTACGGGACGAGGTGATGGGCGTGGTGAGGGCATCGTTCCGGCCCGAGTTCCTCAATCGTGTCGACGAGGTGATCCTGTTCCACCGGCTGCGCCGCAAGGACATGGACCGCATCGTCGAAATCCAGCTCAAGCGGCTGGAGAGCTTGCTGACCGATCGCAAGATCACGCTGTCGCTGGATCCCGAGGCGGTCGAGTGGCTGGCGGCCAAGGGTTACGACCCCGCTTATGGTGCCAGGCCGCTGAAGCGCGTGATGCAGAAGGAGCTGCAGGATCCGCTGGCGGAAAAGATCCTGCTTGGTGAGATTCTCGACGGCTCGACGGTCAAGGTTACGGCCGGTTCCGACCGGCTGAATTTCCGCTCCAGGCCGACGATCGTCGCCGCCGAGGCGGCGGCCTGATCCAACGCCGCGTGTCCAGTATGGGCGCGCGGCGTCTTCATATATCATGGGGGGGCCGGATGACGCTGGACGACTACAACGGCTTCTGCGGCTCGCTGCCGGCAACGATCCACGTGGTGCAATGGGGCGGCGCCCATGTCTGGAAGGCCGGGACCAAGGTGTTTGCGATCGGTGGCTGGGATCAGGGTGAGCAGCTTTTCGTCACCTTCAAATGCTCCGATTTTGCCTATGACGTGCTCAAGGAGCAGCCCGGCCTGCGCCCCGCGCCCTATCTTGCCTCCCGCGGCATGAAGTGGATCCAGCGTCAGACAAGCCAGAGCATGGATGATGGTGCGCTGAAGGACTATTTGCGCGAGAGTCATCGCCTGGTTGCTCTGAAGCTGACGAAGCAGGCGCGCAAGGAATTGGGGCTTGGCGTGGGCTAGCTAATATTCCTCGAGGCGTCGGAAGACCGCCATCTTCATGCCCGGTTCATGATGGAACCATATGGTGGGTAACTGGTTTGCTGGCGAAGGGGTTCGCCGAACTGCACAATGCCGGGCGGCGGCACATACGGACCGGAGAGTTTCGCTACTATGCTGCGCACTATCTTCACCCTTTCGGCGCTTGCTGCGGGACTGGTGTTTTCCAACGCGTTCGCGGCGCCGACGCATGACGGCGCGGCCCAGCCTGTTCGCGCGGCCGAGAGTGGCGGCATTCTGCTCGCCCAGGACGGCAATCTCGACATTTATTACGATGCCAGGGGCAACCGCGTCATCGTCGATGCCGATACCGGCAAGGTGATCGCCATCCAGCCGCCGCAGACCAGGCTCGACCGGCGGGCGCTGCGCCGCGAGACGCGGATGCGAGAACTCGGCCGTGCCCCCGCCGACGATGATCGCTACTATCTCGACGATCCCCAGGACATGGCACGCTTCCGCCGCAAGCAACTGGAAGAAGAGGGCCGGGTCATCCCGCCACCAGCCGACGAATACGACCCTGACGGAAGCAATTCAGTCGATGCCTATCCGCCGGCACCGCAGGACGAAGGCAATTACGATAACAATTATCCCGATGCGCCGCAGCCGGCAGAGCCGGGCACCATCAAGCGCCAACCGCTGAACGAGGCGTCGATAGACCCCCTCCAGCCGGCAGATCCGACGGAACAGGCGCCCTCCGACCAGGCGGCATTGCCGCCAAACGCTGGCGGCAAGACGTCGGTCGACCCGTCGCTTTCGCTGGGCGCACGCCAGGATGTGGCAGCGCTGCAGGTGCTGCTCGACCGTGGCGGTGCTTCGCCTGGCGTCATCGACGGGCGCTTCGGCTCGAATGTCGACAAGGCGCTCGCCGCCTACAACGAGATCAACGGCAGCAGCCTCAAATCGACCGATGCGGTCGGCATCCAGTCAGCACTCTCGCAATCCGGCGGCGATGCCTTCGCCAACTACACCATCACGGCGGAGGACGCAGCCGGGCCGTATGTCGCCTCCATCCCGGAAGACTACAGTCAGAAGGCGCAGCTCAACTGCATGTGCTACACCTCTGTCACCGAGGCGCTGGCGGAGCGCTTCCACATGGACGAGAACTATCTGAAGTCGATCAACAAGGGCCTCGAGTTCAACCGCCCCGGCACGATCATCAAGGTCGCCAATTTCGGCAAGCTGGTGTCTACGCCGGTCGTGCGCATCGTCGCCGACAAGACCAAGAAAGAGGTGTACGCCTACGATGGTGGCGGCAAGCTGGTAGCAGCCTATCCGGCCACCATCGGCTCGGCGGACACGCCGTCGCCCACCGGCATCCACGCCGTGTCGCGCATCGCGCTCGACCCGAACTACACCTACAATCCGAACATCAATTTCAAGCAAGGCGAGAACGACAAGATTCTTACCGTTCCGCCAGGCCCCAACGGACCTGTCGGGTCGGTCTGGATCGCCTTGGACAAACCGACCTACGGCATCCACGGAACGCCCGAGCCGTCGAAGATAGGCAAGACCGAAAGCCATGGCTGCGTCCGCCTGACGAACTGGGACGCGCGCGAGCTCGCCAAGCTGGTGTCGCCAGGCGTTACCGTGGAATTCCTTGGCGGACCTTCAGCCGATGACGTTGCGCAGCAATGAGCCGCGTGGCGCCGCGGCATAGATCAACTGCACGACCAGAATGAAGCCGACGC
>NZ_RZSJ01000065.1:0-17225 GCF_003998025.1 Mesorhizobium sp. M8A.F.Ca.ET.021.01.1.1 | reverse complement strand
GTCGTCAACTTCGTCGGCGGCCTGATCTTCGTGCCGATCTTCAGCGCGCTCGCCTTGCTGGTGCCGGACGGGGTGACGACGGGGGTGGCGGGCCAGCAGACCTGGATGCAGGTACTGGAAATCATCGTGCTGACCGACCTTGGCGTCTACGCCGCGCACCGCACCTTTCATGCCGTCCCGATCCTCTGGCGCTTCCATGCCATCCATCACAGCGTCGAGGAAATGGACTGCCTCGCCGCCTTCCACGTCCACCCCGTCGACCAGATCGTCACCAAGGCAACGGCGCTGCTGCCGGTGTTCCTGCTCGGCTTCAGCGGCGAGGCCATCGCGCTCTATTCGGTGATTTATATGGGGCACACGATGCTGGTCCATTCCAACACCAAGATCGGCTTCGGGCCGCTGACCTGGCTGATCGCCGGTCCGCAGTTCCATCACTGGCACCATGCCGGCGAGCGAGCCGCCTATGACCGCAACTTCGCCGGCCAACTGGCGCTCATCGACCTGGTGTTTGGCACCTATCGCGTGCCTACAGCCTCAATGCCGGCCAAGTACGGCGTCGACGATCCGATCCCCTCAAACATCTTTGGCCAGATCGGTTATCCCCTGGTGCCGCGCAAGGCGGTCACGACCGGGGATAGACCGCGGTCGGAACCGTGAAGCTTGCGCTACGGTTAGATGATTGCGCACTCCTAATTTAGACGATGCTTGCACTCCTGCCGTGACTACGCGATGCTCAGTTGGGGCAATAATGGGGGCGGGTTTTGCGTAGATACCGACATTTCGTGTACGTCGCGCACCGCGGCGGCGCATGATCACAGACCTATTTCTCACTGGCGTCGCCGCTTTTTCTATCCTGATTCCACTCTACGTCATCCTCAAATGACAACCCTGGTCTTGGCTCTTCCGCTCGTGGCGGGAACTTCGAGCGGCAAAACCGAGCTTGCGAGGCCGTTACAGCGCGTTCCTCCCGGTCACCAATGCCAGTCTATCAGACCTCGGTCTCTCTCCCGATCCTACGCGGCCAATGGCTGGCCGATGCGATTTGGCAGGGGGCGGCACCGCGTCGACAATATCGCCGGCTACGACGTCGGCTGCAGCCATGCCTTCGCGCTGACCGCTCGGCTCCTCTATCTTGTCGAGCGGACGGGCCGGTGATTAAATGGATGCGAAAGGAGCGCTCATATGACGGTTCACCTTTCGGCCGATGTACGCGCTCCCGCGGCAACGCCCCCAAAATATCTCTTTGGTCCGCTCGCGGATTTTCTGATGCTTGGCGGCAGCGCATTCCTGATATTGCCGGCGCTGTACTTCGTGCCACTGAGGTACGAAAGTCTGGTGGCGGCGACGATGCTCTTCCTGGCTTATGTGATCAACTATCCGCACTTCGCCCACTCATACCAACTCTTCTACCGCAATTTCGGACGGAAGCTGCGCGGCGACGGCTACGACAGGAACCTCCAGCTCCGCTACATCTTCGCCGGCATCGTCGTTCCCCTGCTCATGGGCGCATTTTTTGCCTACGGCTCGATCACGGCGAACGCCCGGCTGCTGGGAAACGCAACCAACGCGATGTTCTTTTTCGTCGGCTGGCACTACGTCAAGCAAGGCTACGGCATGTTGATGGTGGATGCCGTCCTGAAGCGCAGGTTCTTCACCGATCCGGACAAGAAAATCCTACTGATCAACAGCTATGCCGTCTGGCTGTTCGCATGGCTTCAGACAAACACGGCGGTCAGCCAGGAAAACTACCTGGGGCTGGAATATTATACGTTTGCCACCCCTGCATGGCTCAATGCGATCGCGCTGTCGGCCGCGGCCGCGTCCACGGCCGCCACTGCCGTGATGCTGATCAATCGTTGGGGCAGGAATGGCGGCAGCCTGCCATATAACGGCGTCATCGCCTACGTCGCGTCGCTCTATCTCTGGATTCTGATTGTAAGGACAAATCCACTCTGGCTGCTCGTGGTGCCGGCGCTCCATTCCTTGCAGTACCTGGCGGTGGTCTGGCGCTACCAGAGCAATGTCGAGCGTGACGGGCGCGATGCAGAGAAAGTTCCGCCGCCCGGAATCCTGTCCATTCTTGGTCCGGCCTACAGGGTGCGGCTTCTGGAGTTCATCAGTGCTGGCCTCCTCCTCGGCGGTCTGGGTTTCTGGCTGATTCCGACCGCGCTGACGGCCCTTATCCCCTATGACCAGGAGGTGCTGGGATCGTCGCTGTTCTTCTTCATCGTGTTGATTTTCATCAACGTGCACCACTATTTCCTGGACAATGTGATGTGGCGCCGCGGCAATCCTGAGGTCTCGAAATATCTGTTCCGATAGAGCTTTTTGCGGCCACGCGGAATCGCTCGGCCTGACGCGGAAATGAACCCGGAATGGGATTTACTTCCGCCCGATCCAGTCCATTTGCTTCGGAATTTGGAGGCCTCGCCTCGGAATCGAACCGAGGCTTCCGAGATTTGCAGTCTCTAGCGTAGCCGCTCCGCCACGAGGCCATGCGTGCTTTGGTAACGTGCAGAAGTTTAAAGATTCTTCACGTCTTGGGTAAAAATTTCGGCAACACCCCCGCTGTGGAAAGAGCCTGAAACTGCGGGGCTCGAGGCCAGCAGCGTCGTGGTCAGACTGCGTGTCTAACTGCCGACCAGCGGCACGGTCACCGTCGTCGCGTAATTGATCGGGAAGCCGTCGAAGTATGGGAAGTCTATGACGAAGGCATAGGTGGCGGTCAGATGCGCCATGCGAAAGCCGCCGCTCGCCGGATCGATGGCGATCGTGACGTTGACATCGTGCAGGCCCAGGGCCTGCAATTTCTGCGTCGCGATCGACTGGAGGGCAGTTTGGGACAACGTGTTGTTAAGTTGCAGGGACCGTGCGGACGCCTCCAGCGTGTAGCGAACGCTGGAGGCCGAATTCATCGACCAGCCGAAGGCGAAGATTCCGAATAGCAGCATGATAAGGAACGGTGCGATGAGCGCGAATTCGAGCGCGGCTCCGCCCGATCGATCGGCCTTGAAGCCTCCCGCATTACCGAACACGGATCAGCTCCTGCTGGCCGATCGTGCTGGGGGCGGAAAAGACGCCGAAGGTGAAGGGAGGTGTCCATGTCGCCGATGCGTCGATCTGGACAAAGACCGACGGTGCCTTCGGCCCGCTGCACAAGGTCGAAGCGTCGACCACGGTCGTTCCGCATTTGTAGATCCGGCTCAGCGTGACCTGACCGTCGTCCGGCATCCTCTCCCAGTTCGCCAGTGCTGCGGCCTGCGTCGCGCTGTCGTCGGCCGAGCCCGCCAAGAGCATGTTCGCTGCCGTCTTCACGCTGGCGCGCATCGACAGCGAACTCGTGACGTATGACCAGCCGTCGGCTATGCCGAGCAGTACCAGACACAGGATGGGCAAGACCATCGCGAACTCAACCGCGGCAGTGCCCGCGTCTTCGCGAATGGCTGGAATCAATCGATAGGCCCCGGGCTTCATTCGACAATCGCGACTGACGCCGCCGCCGGGAGGTCCTTCATTCCCAGACTCGAGCAGTCCTGATTGATCGTGGAATTGCCGGACCACTGGATAGTGTCGGCGACAACCTGCGTGCAGCCATTCTTGCCTGAGAAGTTGCCCAGGTAGTTGACTTGCTGCTTGGAGAAATAGATGGCGCCTGTCAGCAAGGAATCTGCAGTACCGTTGAAGGTGCTCTGCGCCGCCATGCCTGTCCTGTCACCGTAGAACAGCATACCGGAATAGGTGCCCGACTGAGGCGCGCTGAGCGTCACGGTCGCATTCCCGTTCATGCTGACGGTGCTGCTGCCCGCCATGAAGATGGTGACGCCGCTGCCCGTGACGACCGCTCCCGCGTTGATCTTCAAATTCCCCTGAACGACATAGACGCCGGGCGAAAGCGTAACATTTCCGGAGAGGTCCATGCCACTGCAATAAGTCCCGGGCTGGATTGTTTGCGTCGTCTTATTATTTTTGAGAGTCTGGCATGGGTTGCTGGCGGTAGGCGCTGGCACGCTGGCGAACGGATCGGGTATGGGCAAGGCCTGGGTGATCGGCGCCTTGCAGATCGTGGTCACCGGATTGTTCAGCACGACGCCGCCCGCCGAGATCAGGCAGTCGGCCTGGAGAGCCGCCGATCCCTGCACCTTAATGGCGTCTTGGGCGATCGAATTCGTCATGATGACGCAGCCGGTGAGCTTCATGCTGGCGCTGCCGGAGACGAGCACCGACTGCGAGGCCGAGGGATCGAGCGCCCGGAGGCAGGCCTTGGATGCGTCAGTGATGAGCGCCACCGCCCTCGCCTGTTCTGGAACCTGACTCTGGGTGAAGATCAGGGTGAACATACGATTGAGCTTTTGGCCGACGATAACTTCAACCGCTTTCTTGGCCGTGTTCGGCCCGGATGCCGGCGGTGTATTGACGACGATCGTGCCGGCGCCAAGACCATTCGTTGCCGCAGACTGGGTCGCGGCAGCGACGATCGTCGGCGTATCCGAACCCGAGATCTGCTCCAGTGCGCCGGCATAGGCCGCGGCATCCGCCGTGGCCTGCAGTCTCAAGCTGTTATAGTACCAGTAGGAGGTTTCCACGCCAAAACCCGCCGCACCGACAACGATCGGCAAGGTGAGGGCAAAGATGGTGGCGACATTCGCCGCTCTGCTGCCGCGCATGCTGGCCGCCATGAGCCGGATTCGGGTGAAGCAGTTGAACGCCATAATCCATTAGAAAACACGCATGTATGAATGAACGCCTAAAAACTTTGGCTCATTTTTGATGAAGGCCGCCATTCTTAATGGGTGCACGCGGCCATCTGGACGAACAGGGGGCCAACGGACGGGGCGCCGGCTGTTTACCGTTCCCTGACGAAACGACCACGCCGCGCTGCATGGGGGAGCCGGTATGGGGACAGGATCAAGCGGCCCGGCTTAGGACCTATCACCGCGAACTGGGATCAGCGCCGTCTGGCCCCAACAACATGCGACGGCACCGGCAGTGGCCGACTCGAAGGATGAGCCAAGAAAACTCGAACCAGTAGCGCGATCTTTGGGATGATATCTGCTTCAGGCGGAAAGAACTGGAGCTGGCTCAGCAACCGACCCAGCCAACAGTTCTCTTTGTACGGCAACGAAAAACCTGCGTACTTCGTCACTGGCCGCCGTTCTGTCCCTGCCCGTCCCGACAACGAGATCGAGCAACTCCGCCGCTTTTGCCTTCCAGAACGAGGTGGCGGTCTCGCCATGCAGATTGCCGAGCCTGGCGGCAACTTCCCTGACCAAGAATAACTGACGATCGATCGGGAACGCACGGACTTTTTCTGGGGACATCTTCCGAACCATGAAACTGACGCAACGAATCAACCATTGCCGAACAAGCAATGGCTAACCGCGAAAGTGGAAACGGAAGCTTAACGGCGCCGGCCAATGCATTCCCCGCACGCGAATTGTCATACGCACTCGAAGCTGAACTGGTTTACGCCATTCGGCGCGGCTCTCAAGCCTGCAGTGCTCGCGCCTCACCGCCGCGCTTGCGTGGCGCCATCATGTCGCCCGCCATAAGTCCGGTGACGCGGCAGAACGCCATGAACGCCCGGCAGGCGTCTTCGGTCTTGACCACATCGACGGTCGCGCCAAAACAGGCATTGAAGGCTTTCTGATACACGGGCCCCTGCCGGCGTGCCGGCCAGTCCTGCAGAAAATCGAGCGCCTGCTCGACGCCGTAGATTTCCTCGACGGGCAAGCCGGGACCTGGTGCAATGCGCACCGGCACCTCGAATTGCAATCTGTCCATCCGACATCTCCCGAACCGGCATCGCCCAAGCAACGCCGCTCGTCGTAAAAAGTTGCTCGCCATCTTATGTCGTGAGAATGTGTCGCCACTGCGGAAGCGGACGATTTGCCGCAGTCAACCGCGACCGTTTGCTGCGGCAAGGACCAGCAGACGCCCGTGAACTTTCGAACACGGACGTCTTGAGCCCTCGGTCACTGGTTGGCCGGATCGGTCTCCGCGTCGAAGGCCATCTGCGCCACCGTCAGCAGAACGTAGGCTGACGGCAAGGCGAACAGGGCGCCGAGGACGAGCGCTCCGGTTCTCGACAAATAGAGCGTCTCGGCGATCGCCCAATAAACGGTTCCGATACCGATGAGCGCCTGGACGGAAAGAAATGAAGCAGCCGAGGCCGCGCGTGACAGGCTTTTGAATGTCTTGATACGCTGTTGCATTGCAATGATCCGAAAATGACGCGCCGCGCCACCAATGCGCGGCTCTCGGCCGCCGCACGGGTTGCGACGCGAATGGCTTGGAATGGAGGTGAACGTGCGGTCCCGGACCGCTCAGGCTCGCGTGGAGGGAGGCGCACGCGGCTGGTTGGTCCTGACACGGGGCGCGCAGACCGGCCCATGGCCGGCGACAAACATCTCCGGCGACGTCGGGGCGGGGCGACGGAAGACAGCCTGCGGAACCGGGAGGGCCGGATGGCCGCCGGCGAACTTCGCAAGCACCGGCCGGGCGCCGCGAACCTCCAGCGCCTGGGCCTTGTTGGCGACACGCAGCAGCGCTGCGACCTCACCCGACCGTTCGAGGCCAACGCTGGCACCGCCTTGCGCGGCATCCCAGGAAATGGGCGTGTCCGGCCGGCCGAGACACAGCATCGCCAGCAGCACCAAGCCCATCAGACATGAGCAGGCTGCCGTCAGTGGCGATTCAAGGGACTTGATGCGCCGGACCGCCGGGAACGGATGCGACCTCCAAAACATCACCCCGCCTAACGCACGATGGCCACAATGGAAAGCGAACGCCATGCAAAACCGGGAAAAGGATCGCCTCGGCATGCGAATATCCCGGCGCTGGAGCTGCATCAGGCAGTTCTTCCTTGAACCTTTCGCCCCCAAGTGCCAAATCTGGTGACATCTTAGCGCCAGCACTCCTGCGGCGCGCCACCTTCTATACGGACAAAATGGTCACCTATCTCGACGCCGCCACGGCACCGCTCAGAAACACCGGCCAGATCCGCCTTTATGGCGAGGAAGGCTTTGCCGGCATGCGCAAGGCATGCGACCTCACCGCGCGCTGCCTTGACGAACTGGTGCCGATGGTCGGCCCCAGCGTCACCACCGACACGATCGACCGTTTCGTCTTCGAGTTCGGCATGGACCACGGCGCACTGCCGGCCACGCTCAACTATCGCGGCTATACGAAATCGTCCTGCACCTCGATCAACCACGTCGTCTGTCACGGCATTCCCGACAACAAGCCGCTGAAGGATGGCGATATCGTTAACATCGACGTGACCTACATCCTCGATGGCTGGCACGGCGATTCCTCGCGCATGTATCCGGTCGGCACGATCAAGCGGGCGGCCGAACGCCTTCTCGAGGTCACCCACGAATGCCTGATGCGCGGCATCGCCGCCGTCAGGCCAGGCGCGCGCACCGGCGCCATCGGCGCCGCCATCCAGACTTATGCCGAAGCCGAGCGCTGCTCGGTGGTGCGCGATTTCTGCGGCCACGGAGTCGGCCAGCTGTTCCACGACGCCCCCAACATTCTGCACTACGGCAATGCCAATGAAGGCGTGGAAATGCGCCCCGGCATGATCTTCACCATCGAGCCGATGATCAACCTCGGCCGGCCGCATGTGAAGGTGCTGTCGGATGGCTGGACAGCGGTGACACGCGACCGCTCGCTGTCGGCGCAATACGAGCACACTGTCGGCGTAACCGACACCGGCTGCGAGATCTTCACGCTGTCGCCCAAAAAGCTCGACCGCCCCGGCTTGCCCGCCTAGGAGGCCGTCCTCTCTATCGTCTGGTTGTTTTCGCGCCTATTTCCAGTGTTTGCGTGGCCGCCGGTCTTCGTCCTCGTCCTGGTCTCGGAACCAGCGCATTATTTCGCGGCAACTACGCGGACGGCCATCGCTGACCCTGCCATCGGTGCATGGATCGAAGCGTTCGCGCGGGTATTAGTCGTGCCTTTCCCGATAACGCTCGCGGCGATCCAGCATGCGCAGGATCTCCCGGCTTGCGCGCCCCCCATTGCCGCAACATTGCGCGAAAGTTGAAGACTACTCATTCCTTGCCGCCGACTGGGGAGCAATTCCGGCTGCTCGACGGCTGTGGGCTGATTGACAGCGTTGAAAAGACAAAAGACCTCGACCGCCCCTGTCCGCCGTCCTAGTATTTCGTGGGGATCAGCGATCATTGCTCAGCTGCGGGCTGGATATGGGCGGCACATGGCGACACAAGGCGACGACGATGAGCGGAGTTTCTTCTCCGAGGTGCCGGTGCGGTCGGCGGCGAGAGCCAAGGCGGCAGCCGATGAAAAGCCGCATTATCTCGGCCATCGCGATCGTCTGCGCGAGCGCTTTGCGTCGGCCGGTCCGGATGCCTTGCCCGACTATGAGCTTCTGGAACTCCTGCTCTTCCGCCTGATCCCGCGCGCCGACACCAAACCGGTGGCCAAGGCGCTGCTCGCCCGCTTCGGCACCTTGGCCGAGGTGCTCGGCGCGCCCGTCGGCCTGTTGCAGGAGGTCAAGGGCATCGGCCCGGCCGTGGCGCTCGAACTGAAGGTCGTCGCGGCGACCGCCCAGCGCATGGCGCGCGGCGAGATCCACGGCCGCGAAGTCCTGGCCTCATGGCAGCAGCTTCTCGACTATTGCCGCTCGGCCATGGCGTTCGAGGCGCGCGAGCAATTCCGCATCCTGTTCCTCGACAAGAAGAACGCGCTGATATCAGACGAAGTGCAGCAGACCGGCACGGTCGACCACACGCCCGTCTATCCCAGGGAAGTGGTCAAGCGCGCGCTCGAACTGTCCGCCACGGCGATCATCCTGGTCCACAACCACCCTTCCGGCGATCCGACGCCGTCACGCGCCGATATCGAGATGACGAAAGAGATCATCGAAGCGGCCAAGCGGCTGGGCATCTCAGTCCACGACCACATCATCATCGGGCGAAAAGGCTATTCCAGCATGAAGGGCCTGCTGCTGATCTAGACGGCGGGACTGGCGCCAGGCCAAGGGCAAGAGCCGGGATTTTTCAATCAACATAGTCGGCTCTAGAATTGCGACCCCAAAATAAGCTATAATGGGCCAGGTATTTCCCTGGACGGCTTCGCGCCTCTTGGAATGCCTGGAGGAACGGGACATGGCCGTAGCGCTTGTACTCGTTTTGATCGTCGTGGGCTCAGTGTTGTTTCACCTGCTGAGCCCATGGTGGTGGACGCCGATTGCCTCGAACTGGGCCTATATCGACAATACCATCATCATCACCTTCTGGATCACCGGCATCGTGTTCGCCGCAGTGGTTCTATTCATGGCCTATTGCGTCTTCCGTTTCCGTCATCGGGAAGGCAACCGGGCTGCCTACGAACCTGAAAACAAGCGGCTCGAATCGTGGCTGACGATCGTCACCGCGGTCGGGGTCACTGCGTTGCTGGTTCCCGGCCTGTTCGTCTGGAGCCGGTTTGTCAACGTCCCAAGCGACGCAACCGACGTCGAAGTCGTCGGCCAGCAGTGGCAGTGGAGTTTCCGTCTGCCCGGCAAGGACGGCAAGCTTGGCACATCCGACACCCGCGACGTCTCCGCCGACAATCCACTGGGCGTGATCGGCGGCGATCCCAATGGTCAGGACGATGTCGTGGTCGAAGCGGCCGATCTGCATCTGCCGGTCGGCAAGCCGGTCAAGATGCTGCTCCGCTCCATCGACGTGCTTCATGATTTCTATATCCCGGAATTCCGCGCCAAGATGGACATGATCCCGGGCTCGGTCACCTATTTCTGGTTCACTCCGACCAGGACCGGGACCTTTCAGGTCTTGTGCGCCGAACTCTGCGGCCAAGGGCATCCCTTGATGCATGGCGTGGTCGTGGTCGACACGCAGCAGGACTACGTGGCCTGGCTTGGCCAGCAGCAGACTTTCGCGCAGTTGTCGGCGCCGCAGCAAACCGGTTCGGTAGAGCAGGCGCCGGGCAAGACGACGGGTTTGAAAATTGCAGCAAAGCTCGAAACGGCCGGAGCTCGCTGAGAAGGACCGGAGGTGTTCCTATGGTCGACATCACCCCTGCGGACGGCATCCCGCCCGCCGAAGTCGCGGAAGTGGAACTCTATCATCCGCGCAGCTGGTGGACGAAATACGTTTTCTCGCAGGACGCCAAGGTCATCGCGATCCAGTATTCGGCGACAGCAACGGGCATCGGTCTGGTCGCCCTGGTGCTGTCCTGGCTGATGCGGCTGCAGCTCGGCTTCCCCGGCACGTTCGACTTCATCACTCCGGAGGCCTACTACCAGTTCATCACCATGCACGGCATGATCATGGTGATCTACCTGCTTACCGCCCTCTTCCTCGGCGGCTTTGGCAACTACCTGATCCCGTTGATGGTCGGCGCCCGCGACATGGTCTTTCCCTATGTCAACATGCTGAGCTACTGGATCTACCTGCTCGCCGTGCTGGTTCTGGTGTCGGGCTTCTTTGCGCCCGGCGGACCGACGGGGGCCGGCTGGACGCTGTACCCGCCACAAGCCATTTTGAGCGGCACACCGGGTGGCCAGGGCTGGGGCATCATCCTGATGCTCTCGTCGCTGATCCTGTTCATCATCGGCTTCACGATGGGTGGCCTGAACTATGTGGTGACGGTGCTGCAGGGCCGCACGCGCGGAATGACGATGATGCGCCTGCCGCTGACCGTCTGGGGCATCTTCACCGCGACCGTCATGGCGCTGCTTGCCTTTCCGGCGCTGTTCGTCGCCAGCGTGATGATGCTGCTCGACCGCGCGCTCGGCACCAGCTTCTTCATGCCGGCGATCTCCGAGATGGGCGAGCAATTGCCGCACAATGGCGGCAGCCCGATCCTGTTCCAGCACCTGTTCTGGTTCTTCGGCCATCCCGAGGTCTACATCGTGGCGCTGCCGGCCTTCGGCATCGTATCCGACCTGATCAGCACCCATGCCCGCAAGAACATCTTCGGCTACCGGATGATGGTCTGGGCCATCGTCGGCATCGGCGCGCTGAGCTTCGTGGTCTGGGCACACCACATGTATGTCAGCGGCATGCACCCCTATTTTGGGTTCTTCTTCGCCACCACGACACTGATCATCGCCATTCCGACGGCCATCAAGGTCTACAATTGGGTGCTGACACTGTGGCGCGGTGACATCCATCTCACCATACCGATGCTGTTTGCCCTGGCCTTCATCGTCACCTTCGTCAACGGCGGGCTGACCGGGCTGTTTCTCGGCAATGTCGTCGTCGATGTCCCGCTGTCCGACACCATGTTCGTCGTTGCCCACTTCCATATGGTCATGGGTGTCGCCCCGATCCTCGTGGTTTTTGGCGCGATCTACCATTGGTACCCGAAGGTCACCGGCCGGATGCTCAACGAGATGCTGGGCCGGTTCCATTTCTGGGTCACCTTCCTCGGCGCCTACCTGATCTTCTTTCCGATGCACTATCTCGGCCTGATGGGCGTGCCGCGGCGCTATGCCGAACTGACCGACATGACGATCATGACGGAGTCGGCCCACCACCTGAACTCGTTCATCAGCATCATGGCGTTCATCGTCGGCTTTGCCCAAATGGTGTTCCTGTTCAATCTGATCTGGAGCATCCGCCATGGCCGCGAGGCCGGCGGCAATCCGTGGCGGGCCACGACCCTCGAATGGCAGACGCCGCATACACCGCCGGCCCACGGCAATTTCGGCAAGGATCTGCCGATCGTCTACCGCTGGGCCTATGACTACAGCGTACCGGGTGCAAAGGAGGACTTCATCCCGCAGAACATGCCGGGCTCCTTCGGCCACTCGAGGGAACCGGCATGAGCGTCATCCTGGTCTTCCTGCTCGTCATTGCCGGTTTTGCCGGATGGTGGCTTTCACACCAGAGGCTGATGGGCAAGCCATGGCTCGAGCAAGGCCTGGCCAGCGATTTTGTCGCCTTCGACAGGTCGGCGCTGCCCACCGCCAAGATCGGCCTCGGCGTCTTCCTCGCCGTTGTCGGCTGCCTGTTCGCGCTCTTCACCAGCGCCTATTTCATGCGGATGACGGTGTCGGACTGGCAGCCGCTGCCGCTGCCGCAGCTGCTCTGGTTCAACACCGGCGTGCTGATCCTGAGCAGCGTAGCCCTGCAATGCGCCTCGGTGGCGGCGCGCAGGGGCCAAGTCGACATGGTCAGGCTCGGTCTTGTCACCGCCGGGCTCACGGCGCTCGCCTTCCTGATCGGACAGCTCATGGCATGGCGGCAACTGACCGACGACGGCTATCTCCTGAGCTCCAATCCGGCCAACAGCTTTTTCTACCTGATCACCGGCATGCATGGCCTGCACATATTGGGCGGGCTTGTGGGCCTCGGCAGAACCACCGCCGGCGCCTGGAATGGAGCGCGGCCGGAGCGGCTTCGCCTCAGCGTCGAACTGTGCGCCATGTACTGGCATTTCCTGCTCTTCGTCTGGCTCGCCATCTTCGCGCTGCTGGCCGGCTGGGCCGCGACATTCGTCGACATTTGCCAACGATTGCTGACCTGAGAGGATCAAGCGGATGGCAGAGACACTGACACATATCGGCCAGACGGAACCACGGCCCACGGGCTGGCAAGGCATTGCCGCCGACTGGTCCTCAGATCAGCGTGCGTTCAAGAACGTGTCCTGGGGCAAGGCCATGATGTGGATCTTCCTGCTCAGCGACACCTTCATCTTCGGCTGCTTCCTGCTCTCCTACATGACCGCGCGCATTTCGACGCGTGTGCCGTGGCCCAATCCGAGTGAGGTTTTTGCGCTTCGCATCGGTGGCTCCGATATCCCGCTGATCCTTATTGCCATCATGACCTTCGTGCTGATCTCAAGCAGCGGAACGATGGCCATGGCGGTCAATTTCGGCTATCGCCGCGACCGCCGCAAGACGGCGATCCTCATGCTTGTAACCGCGGCACTCGGCGCGACCTTCGTCGGCATGCAAGCCTTCGAATGGACCAAGCTTATCACCGAAGGGGTGCGGCCCTGGGGCAATCCCTGGGGCGCCGCGCAATTCGGCTCATGCTTCTTCATGATCACCGGTTTCCACGGGATCCATGTGACGATCGGGGTGATCTTCCTGATCATCGTGGCCCGCAAGGTCTGGCGTGGAGACTACGACACCGGCCGGCGCGGATTCTTCACCAGCCGCACGGGCCGCTACGAGAATGTCGAGATCATGGGGCTGTACTGGCACTTCGTCGATCTGGTCTGGGTGTTCATCTTCGCATTCTTCTATCTTTGGTGAGAGGCAGATATGGCTGAAGCAACCGCAAACGGCCTGGGGCAACACGCACTTCACACTGGCCATGCACATGAAGCGCCGGCGGCCATCGTACATGCCGACTTGCATCAGGAACATCCGATCAAGCTCTATCTGGTGGTCTGGGCATGGCTGTTCATCCTCAGCACCTGCTCCTACCTGGTCGATTATTTCGGCCTTCACGGCTATCTCAGATGGTCGCTGATCCTGATCTTCATGATCCTCAAGGCAGGGCTGATCGTCGCTGTCTTCATGCACATGGCCTGGGAACGGCTGGCGCTGGCCTATGCGATCATTCTGCCGCCGATACTGGTGCTGGTGTTCGTGACCATGATGGTCTTTGAGGCCGACTACACGCTTTTCACCCGGCTGTCGTTTTTCGGAGCCGGCCCCTGACGCGCACACCGGATTTGCCCTTGGCATTTCCGGGCAGAACCCACGGATCTCGCATGCGTGCAGCCCTCTTGCCGGCGCCTTGAAACTATCGGCCGCTGGTCCAGTTTTCCTAAAAATGGACTCAGGTTTGCCGTGCTGATCTTCGGTTCGGAAAGAACTTGCTCAAACAAGGGAGGCCAGGATGACGATCGCAAACAAATTGAAGGACTTCATCGACGGCAAGGGAATTTCCTACGACACCGTCGCTCACCATCGCACGTCGACAAGCCGGCAGGCGGCACTAGCCGCGCATGTGCCCGGCAGCATCATGGCGAAATCCGTGGTCGTTCACCACGAGCTTGGCTATACGCTGGCCGTGGTTCCGAGCACCCACAGGATCGAACTTGGCAGGTTGCAAGACGTCATGGACAAGCGTCTTGGCCTTGCTTCCGAAGACGAGGTGATTTTGCTCTTCGATGATTGCGACACTGGCGCCATCCCGCCGATCGGCGCCGCCTACGATGTGCCGGTGATCGTCGATGAAAGCCTTGGCGACGCCGCCGACGTCTACTTCGAAGGCGGCGACCATCGAACGCTGGTGCATGTCAGCGGCAAGGATTTCCGCAATCTGACCATGGGCGCATACCAGGGCCGCTTCAGTCACCCGGCTTCCTGACGGCTTCGATCCGCCCTGCACCGGCACCTCGCCGATGCAGGGAGGCGCAAGGTCCTCAACTCGCCGACCCGGCTGGCGGCTCCACGACCTTGCGGTAGACATGCCAGGTGGCGTGACCGAGGATCGGCAACACGACGGCCAGCCCGACGAACACCGGCAGCGACCCGATGATCAGGGCGACGGCGACAATCAGTCCCCAGACAGCCATGGTGATCGGGTTCGCCAGCACCGCACGCACCGAGGTGTGAATGGCTTCGTAGGCGCCGACGTCGCGATCGAGCAGCAATGGGAAGGCGACAACCGTTGTGCACAAAACCACCACTGCGAAGACGAAGCCTATGGCATGCCCCAGGACAATCAGCGACCAGCCGCGTCCGGTGGCGAATATCTCATTGATGAAGCTGGATATCGATTCCGGCGGAGCCGGACCGAAGAGATATTCGTAGAAGAGTTTCGCCGTCAAAAGCCAGGTGATGAAGATTGCCAGAAGCATGATCCCGACCGCCGCGATGGCGGGGAGCGCCGGAGAATTTCTGACTTCGAATGCGTGCCGCCAGGAAGTGTCGAGCCCGGCTTCCCGTCTGCGGCTAATTTCATAGAGGCCTATCGCCGCGAACGGGCCAACCAGCGCGAAACCCGAGACCAGTGGAAACAACAACGGCAAAGCATTGGCGCCGGAAGTCCAGGCGGCGAGCACGACTCCCACCAGCGGATAGATCAGGCAGAGAAAAACGATGTGCGATGGTTTGACCATGAAATCGTCGACGCCCCGCTTGAGCGCGTCGAAAAGGTCGGAAACACCGATTTTTCGAATTCCGATATGTTCCAGCGTCTCGCTGGAACCTGCAATCACGTGAAAGCTTGCCATGACCGTTCCTCCAGACCTGGTCCGGTAAGGTCGCGGTTTCGTGGTGCTGCCGTTCTGTGTGACTGGCCACGCAAAACCGCGACCTGCACCGCAAACAACATACTCTCTTGCCGGAGACTTGTCGCGCTTTGTCAGAGGGAGACCCGCCGGTCTGGCTAGCTCCGGCGGGGTTTTTTCGATATTCTGGTACAGCGCCGCGCGCCCTTTTTAGACACGCGAAGGGCGCCGTACCACGTTGATTGACGCATGGTTCCTGCTGAAGATCGATTTCGATTTTCAGGCTCATGCGCCGGGTCAAAGGTGAAGGTCATGGACGGAAGGACGCTTCTCATACTCGGCCTTGGCATAGTCGCTTTGCTGATCCTGGGATTTTGGGCAATACCATCTTGATCTCGGAGCCGATCCTGGTCTGCTCGCAGGGTCTTCAACGCAACAATTGCGGACTGGCGGTGTCGAGCCGGCGGGTGTGGCGACAACGGCGTCAACCTCCGGCTGACATGAACGCCCGTGTTGCGACGGTGTCGGCAAGCAGTGTGGCAAAGATCGCGAAAAGATAGAAAATCGAGAAGGCAAACAACGCTTTCGCAGGCTTCGTGTCCTTGTCTGCAACGACCAGAACCTTCCAGGCGTGCCAGATGAAACCCGTGCCCAATGCAGCCGACGCAATCCCATACAACGCGCTCGCGAATCCGAGCATCCAGGGCAGCACGCCGATCGGCGCCAAGAGCAGCGAATAGGCGAATATCTGTCTTCTGGTCGAGGCCTGGCCGGCCACGTTCGGCATCATCGGAATGCCGGCAGCCGCGTAGTCGCCGACCTTGAACAGCGCCAGTGCCCAGAAATGCGGCGGCGTCCACAGGAAGATGATCAGAAACAGGATCAAGCTCTCAATGCCGATGGCGCCAGTCGCGGCCGCCCAGCCAATGACCGGAGGAAGGGCACCCGACGCGCCGCCGATGACGATGTTCTGCGGCGTCGAGCGCTTCAGCCACATCGTATAGATGACGATGTAGAAGAAGATGGTGAAGGCCAGCAGCAGCGCGGCAAGCCACCCCACCAGCACGCCGAGCGTCATGACCGAAAGCGCCGAAAGCACCAGGCCGAAGCCGAGAGCTTCGCCTGGCGTGACGCGGCCCGACGGAACGGGCCGCTTTGATGTGCGAGACATCAGCGCGTCGATGTCGGCGTCGTACCACATGTTGAGGGCCCCGGCCGCCCCTGCCCCGACTGCAATCGCACCGATTGCAATCACGGCAATGACCGGATTCATCGCGCCGGGCGCCACCATCAGGCCGACGAAAGCGGTGAATACGGCCAGCGCCATCACTCGCGGCTTCAAGAGCGCGAAGAAGTCGCCCGCTGTCGCTTCCGAGAGGCGGATGCCGGTATCCTTGAGGCGGCCTTCCTGGGTCGACATATCAGCCGGTGAAAGAACAGGGTTACGGAGAGAATTGTTTCAGATAGGCAATGACGTTGGCCACGTCCGCATCGGTCTTGAGGCCGGGAAACGTCATCTTGGTCCCCTTGACCATGGCCTTGGGGTCATGAAGGTAGGTCGTCAATGTCGGTTCGTCCCATTTGACGCCGGATTTGCCAGCGGCGATCATGGCATCGGAATATTTGAAATCCGGATGCGTACCGGCGGTGCGGCCGATGACGCCATGCAGCGATGGACCGATCTTGTTCTTGTCCTCGTCCGCGATGTGGCAAACCTTGCATTTGGTGAAGACCTTCTCACCAGCCGCAGCGTCCTGAGCTTGCGATGGATTGGCGATGAAGGTTGCAAGAGAGGCGACGGCGAAAAACGCGATCAAGCGCATGGCATTTCCTCCTGATCGTCAAATGTCCCTGAGACGATCTGCGCGCATGTCGGTACCATGCGCCTTGCACGGGAGAACAGATTATCCGCTTCTCCCCATATGGAATTGCGGCATCTATATACCACAGAATCTGGCTGGCAGGTAGAAGAGGTCGACCGTACGAAGGTTTGATGCATGTCGCCCAAAATTGATTACGGTTTCGGGAACAACGACATGCATGGAAGCAAAGGCCAAAAG
>NZ_RZSJ01000659.1:0-3234 GCF_003998025.1 Mesorhizobium sp. M8A.F.Ca.ET.021.01.1.1 | reverse complement strand
GGACCAGGACATGATAGTCTCATCTGAGCCAAGCAGAAGCTTGATGCGCCTGGATGCGCTGGCAAGCTCGATCAACGGCCAAGATCGCCGGTCTCCCTATTCTGTTTGAGCAGCAAATACGCAACCCAACGACTGCCCGGCGGCCTGGCTATGCCCCAAGGGGGCATAGTCTGAGGCGTTGCCCCAGCTATTCGATTTAACACAATTCGGCAAAAACCCGCCACACAGGACGTGGCCCCGAGGCAGGACGGGGGACACCCCTCTATCAACTCAAGTTCCGGCCCGAGACGACGGCCGGACTTCGCCTCTGGTGGAACCCTTTTCTCCGCCGCGCATTGAATGCGCTTCACGGTGGGGAACGCAATGGGGGCTACCGCACATCGATCAGGGCGGCTGCGCCTGGAACTTCTGGCAGCGTTGGGCGATCGCATCCGGGAAATTGAAGATCCCCGAGAGTTGGCTTATGCCGCCGCCGAATTACTTGGGCGCCACCTTGAAGTCAGCCGTGCCGGCTATGGAACGATCGACCTCGAAGACGAGAGCATCTCGATCGATCGGGACTGGAACGCCCCTGGAATCAAGAGCCTGGCAGGCACACTGAAGTTTCGCGACTACGGCTCTTACATCGACGACCTGAAACGTGGCGAGATCGTCATCCTCGAGGACGCCGAGACCGATCCCCGGACCCATGATCGCGCTGAAGCCCTTAAAGCCCTCAGTGCGCGCTCCCTCATCAACATGCCAGTTTCCGAGCACGGCAAGGTGGTCGCACTGCTTTACCTGAACAATGCCGCTCCCAGGCGCTGGAGTGACGACGAGATTACTCTGATTTTTGAGGTTGCAGAGCGCACACGGACCGCAATCGAACGGCTTAGGGCAGAGCGGGCGCTGCGAGAGACCACGGAACGTCTCGCATTCCTGGATAGGCTGGGCAAGGAGATCGCTCTTGCCAAAGATGCCGATGCTGTCATGGCAACCACGACAAAAAGGCTTGGCGAACACCTTGGGGTTTCCATTTGTGCCTATGCCGATATGGCCGCCGACCAGGACCATTTCACGATCCGCGGCGACTGGAGCGCGCCGGGATCGCCGAGCATCGTGGGCTATTACAGCCTTGCGGATTTCGGCAAGCTTGCAGTCAGCAACCTTAGTGCGAACCGACCGCTTATCATCAATAACAACCTGACTGAGATTGACGCCGCAGAAGCTAAGACGTTCCAGGATATCGGGATAACGGCCACAATTTGCATGCCGTTGGTCAAGCAGGGGCGGCTCGCGGCGTTGATGGCCATTCATGACAAAGAACCTCGTGTCTGGTCCGAACGTGAACTAGCTTTGCTGACAGAGGTGACTGAGCGCTCGTGGGCCCATATCGAACGTGTTCGTTCCGAAGAAGCTGCCAGGACCTCAGAGGAACGGTTGCGGCTAGCGACAGACGCTGCTGCGATCGGGATCTGGGATTATGATCCCGTAACTGACACGCTTCGTTGGGACGACCGATGCAAGGCGCTTTTCGGGTTGCCGCCGGAGGCAAGTGTTTCTTACGAGCACACCTTCCTGCCAGGCCTGCATCCCGACGACCGCTCGCGCGCTGACAACGCCGTGCGGCAGGCGCTCAAGTCTGGAGGCTCGTCCCGTTATGATATCGAATATCGCACCATCGGACTTCATGACGGAAAGGAGCGATGGATTGCTGCGACCGGAGATGCGCTCTTTGAAAATGGATGGCGCTCAATCCGCTTTCGGGACGTGATGTCGATTACCGTGCCGACAGGTCATAAATGCCACTGCTGCGACCGTCGCAGCCGAATTGGACGTCGAGATTATTGTCCAGACGGTGACCGACGTCGGGGTCGAACTCACGGGAGCGCAGTTCGGCGCATTTTTCTACAATCTCGTGGACGAAAACGGCGACAGCTACACACTTTACACGCTATCTGGCGCTCCGCGATCGGCGTTCGAGAACTTTCCGATGCCCCGCAACACTGCAGTCTTCGAGCCTACGTTCCGCGGTACAGGCGTGGTTCGTTCCGACGACATCCTGCAGGATCCGCGATATGGCAGGAATTCGCCAAGGAAGGGATGCCCGAAGGTCACCTGCCGGTGCGGTCCTATCTGGCGGTACCGGTCACCTCCCGATCGGGCGAGGTGTTAGGCGGGCTCTTTTTTGGGCATTCCGACGTCGGCGTCTTCGGTGCGGAGCATGAGGCCGCAATGCTGGGCCTGGCGGGCCATGCGGCTTCGGCAATCGATAACTCCCGCCTCTTCAAGGCATTGCAGACACTCAATTCAACGCTTGAGCAGCGTGTCGTAGAAGCCGTCGCCGAGCGCGCAAGGGCAGAAGAGCACCTGCGCCAGTCCCAGAAGATGGAAGCGGTGGGGCAGCTCACGGGTGGCATCGCCCATGACTTCAACAATATGCTTGCCGTCATCATCGGCGGCCTGAATCTGGTGCAGCGCAAGCTCAGGAATGGCGACACAAACGTCAACATGTTCGTCGAAGGAGCCGTCGAGGGGGCGCAACGCGCGGCCGAACTCACCAAACGCCTCCTTGCCTTCTCTCGCCGGCAGCCCCTCGCCCCTAAGGTCATGAACCCGAACCGGCTTGTGTCAGGAATGAGTGAACTGCTCGGTCGAACGCTAGGCGAACCGATACAGATTGAGACTGTTCTTGCCGCTGGCCTGTGGCAGATCGAGGTTGACGCCGGACAGTTGGAAAGCACGCTGCTCAACCTTTGCGTCAACGCCCGTGACGCCATGCCGGCCGGGGGCAAACTGACGATCGAGACTTCAAACACTCATGTCGACGAAAGATTCGCCAAGGAAAATGGCATCCCGGTCGGTCAATATGTCCTCTTGTCGGTGACCGACACGGGTGTCGGAATGAGCGCCGATGTCATGGAAAGAGCTTTCGATCCGTTCTTCACCACCAAGTCAGTCGGCAAGGGGACCGGCCTTGGGTTGAGCCAGGTCTACGGCTTCGTTCGGCAGTCTGGAGGCAGCGTCAGGATCTATTCCGAGCAGGGCGTCGGCACCACGCTGAAGATCTATTTGCCCCGTTCGCATAAAAGCGTCCCCGAACTGCGCGCGACACCACCAGCTCCTGAAAACACAGGCAGCGCTGCCGAAGTCATCATGGTCGTTGAGGACGAGGATCGTGTCAGGTCAATGGCAACCGAGGCGCTGCGAGACCTCGGCTATTCCGTTCTTGAAATGCGAGGCCCGCGGGAAGCC
>NZ_RZSJ01000658.1:0-3241 GCF_003998025.1 Mesorhizobium sp. M8A.F.Ca.ET.021.01.1.1 | reverse complement strand
CGTTGAATTGTCGGCACCGAAAGGCCTGATAATTCGGCAAGCCTGCGCTGGTCGATGCCAAGGAGCGCCCTCGCGGCACGCAACTGTGGAGCAGTTATCACGGTCGCATCCCCTTTTCGATCAGCTTTGACGTATTATCTCTAAGCGCTGCAGCATATATTAAAATGCGGCGCATTCAAATAATGATGCGTGACGCATCTGTCTCGAAGTTGTAGAAAACTGGGAGATACGAGTTGGGAGGCGCTGAGCCTCGCCGATTGGTTGCCCTGCAACTGGAAGCGGAGCCTGCTGCGATGAGGGAGGAATCCCTGGGCTCCGCGTGAGTGCTGACAGAAAGAAAGTTCGTGAAACCGGCGGTACAGCGGACTTAGGAACTCAGCTGTGGTGACAAGGCATGATCCGGGTTGCGAAATATCATACCGATTTCGGCAACATCGAGGTTCTGCGGGCCAAGGACTCCGGTTCGTTCATTTATCGCCAAGGTGGCTGCTATCAAAGTGAGTGCGATCCGAATGGCGTCAGCGTCGTGCCCTACATCCACGCGATCTTTGGCCTCCTCGCGCAAGCGCAGGCGTCCGATGTCTTGATGATCGGTTGTGGCGGCGGCAGCCTGGGGACGATGCTGGATAGGGTTGGCGTGCGTGTCACGATCGTCGACATCAACCCGAAGGCTTTCCAGATCGCCCAGAAATATTTTGGGCTACCCCGTGGAGTTCGCTGTTGCATCTCCGACGGGCGGGATTTTCTGCGCGCCGGCCGTCATCGCTACGATGCGATTGTTCTGGACGCATATTCCGGGAGGCGCATTCCAGACCACTTGTGTGCCGAGACATTCTTCGGCTTGGCGCAGACGCGTCTCAGCTCGTCCGGTATTCTGATCGGGAACGTTCATGCTCGACACGACCTTGACATCATGCCGGATCGTGTTGCTGCCAAACTCAGTAATATCTGGGAGAACGTGAGACTGCTCGACACGCGCGGTATTCCGGATCGCAACGCGCTCGTCATGGCGGGTAAGGTGGGGGACCTCGTCCCGCCAATATTGTTGATACCGCCGGCGGTCGGAGCCGACGAGATCGCAAATGACCTCAGCCAATTGGTGTTCAGGCCTTGGCGCTAGCGCAACAGACAGCGTAATCCTTGGGGTGCGACCGGGCAGGTGCAAAAACTCCGCTGAGCTACTGCCAGAGTTGCTTCATGCGAACGGAGATATCTTCCAGGACTGGCATGGAGGCCAGCACGAGGAGAATGGCTGCGAGAAACAGCGTCGCTGCAAAGCCAATGTGCTTGAAACCCACAGCGCCGATGACACCGCCGACAAAGAACAATGCGACAAGCGATGCAAGCAGTCTCAGCTTTCTTCGATCTGCCTTCACGAACAGCTCGTCCGAGTCACTTCTTGAGATGTTCCAATAAAGCAGCTTGCCGAGTTCGATGCCCATGTCCGTCACCAAGCCAGTGATATGCGTCGTCCGGATTCTGGCTTCCGATAGCTTTGTAATGATGGCGTTCTGCAACCCCATGATGAAGCAAAGCAGCATCACCGTCATTGGTACAAAAAGCGCTTCATGACGCGCGAGATGGCCGCCGAGAAGGCCGAAACAGATCAGCAAGATCGCTTCCAGGACAAGCGGAAACGCATATTCGCTCTGCAGATGCTGCCGTCGCCCCCAATTGATCAGCATCGCTGAACAGGCCGCGCCAGAGACAAACGACAGCAAGGCTCCGAATCCGGAAAGCGCGAGCTCGACGTTGCCGAGTGCCAAGTGATCAGCCATCAACGAAACGATGCCTGACATATGGGACGTATACTGCTGGACCGCCAGAAATCCTCCAGCATTGGCCGCCCCCGCGACAAAGGTCAGGAAACGGGCGAGATGTCGATCGGTCCTGTCGCTCCGTTCCTTCCCGGCAAGCCGACGCAGATAGAGGATCATGGGCGAACCCTGCCTTTCCGTGTGGAAAAGCGGAACCACAAGTTGACGTGCAGGGAGAGGCTCATTGGGTGTTTCTGGAAGGAAAAGGAGACGAAAGACGGTGATTGCGCGGGCGCCGGAGGTCCACTTTGTATGGTCTAGTTCGGCTTGCCCAATAGCGTGTCCGGATGCCGGAACCTCACGCCACGACCTCCATCGTCGCTGCGCATATGTTCGCTGAGAAGTTCAACGCCGGCGCGGTTCAGCGCGTTGATCACTTTCATCAAACTGTCGACAACGCCTCGCACATTGCCTTGGCTGGCCTCCATTCGTTGGATCGTTGGCAGCGAGACGCCTGCCATTTCCGCCAGGGTTTTCTGGTCGATGTTGAGAAGGGCGCGAGCGGCGCGAAGCTGGGAAGCCGTGATCATCGAGGAATCATCGTCTTGGTATGAGAAATGATATCCTCTATCGTATCATTGATGCATAAAACATCAATACAGGGCGAAAAAATAATGATTTGATCTTGGCAGGGAGAGCCTTGGCGACTATCCTGTGCCAATGACTCATCGTTACGAACCTTTTCAGGAGCCGACTGGCACCTGGGCCGTCAATGATGCTCGGACCGGGCGGCCCGCCGAGATGGGGAGTCGGACCATCGTTGGAATGAACCGACCCGATGCCGAGGAACTCGCCGATCTCCTCAACGGGCTGAATGCACAAAGGCAGGAAGTGAAACCATGAAGGTCAAAGACAGCAACGGCACACCTCTGAGTGACGGAGATTCCGTGACGCTCATTAAGGATCTCAAGGTCAAGGCGTGACCATTGCTGTCTTTGCCGGGATAGGTGCTGCCGTGACCAGTTCCGAAGATTACCGCGCGGGGCACCGTGCCATCGGCGAGGCGATCGGGCAAGCCTAGAAAGGAAGATCGAGTGGTCATTCTGATGGCCTTCAGTCCCGCCGACGCGTGATGAACGGATTGGGGCAGGTAGTTGCTTTGTATGCCGGATTCCATCGAGCGCATCCAGATCCATCGCATCCTGCGACCGGCGGAGGTGCGCTGATCCGACCCGGATACAGGAACAGAGCATCGCGCGGCACCGCCGCGTCATCTACAGTGATATGTTGGGTGCGGGCGGTCCGCAAAACGGATGTATAGTCTCGATCGACGCGTCGGTATCGGCGGCGTGCTCGAAAATCCGCTGCGAGGCCGCTGTGCGCAGCGTTAGGGGGGCTTCACTGCCTGGAAGCGTGCGAGGGTCGGGAGGTCGGGTGAAGATCTATGTTCCGAGTGTAGTGGAGGGGCAGGAATGGGTTCTTCC
>NZ_RZSJ01000657.1:0-3260 GCF_003998025.1 Mesorhizobium sp. M8A.F.Ca.ET.021.01.1.1 | reverse complement strand
CCGATGCGGCGGTTCGCGATTGCTGGTCGATCTGATCGGAAGGCGAACATGCGGTGCAAATCGCAAGCGTCAGCAACCACATGGGGCCAAGAGGGCCAGCTTGGCCTTTGCCGTCGATTGCAAGGCATTGGATGCGCCACACGGTAAGCTCCCCGCGCCAGAGACAAGCATCCGGCGTTTTGCCTTGACCTAGCGCGCCGCGACAGTGCGTCAACGGGACCGAAGTCCTGCAGGCCCTCGTATCGGGCCTTGGCAAGTCGGCCTGTAGCCTGAACACCCGTAGCCAAGTCACATGACGGAGGAACAATCGTCGCTGCGGCAAGTTGGATCGTTGCAATACATCGTCAGGTCGCTTGGGCAGGGAAAGAGACGAAAATGACTTCGGAATCGCGTCGCTCGCCACGCAAACCGTATGGCGGACCGGCCGGCGGCTGGGGCTCCGCAAAATCTGTCACAGCAATCACAGTCCAGGAACACGTGCCTCTCAAAGGGCCGAAGCTGCTGGCGGTGCAGAACAAGCCGGAAGGCTATATGTGCGTCAGCTGTGCCTGGGCGAAGCCGGCCAAGACGCACCCGCTCGAGTTCTGTGAGAACGGCGCGAAGGCGACGGCTTGGGAAGTCACGTCGCGGCGCGCCGGCCCAGATTTTTTCGAGAAGCACACTCTGGGCGAACTGGAACGCTGGGCGGACCATGATCTGGAGGAACAGGGGCGGTTGACCCATCCCATGCGCTGGGATGCAGCCACGGACAGGTACCTACCGGTGGCGTGGAGCGAAGCATTCGCCGAGATCGGACGGGAACTGCGTGCGCTCGATCCGCGGCAGGTCGACCTCTACACCTCAGGGCGCGCCTCGCTCGAGACCAGCTACATGTATCAGCTGTTCGCTCGCATGTATGGCAGCAACAATCTGCCCGACAGTTCGAACATGTGCCACGAAAGCTCGTCGGTGGCTCTTCCCGAAAGCATCGGCGCCTCGGTCGGCACGGCGATCCTGTCGGACTTCGAAAACACCGACTGCATATTCTACATCGCCCAGAATGTCGGAACGTCGTCGCCTCGCCTGCTCCACGACCTTCAGGATGCAGTCAATCGCGGCGTAAAGATCGTCACCTTCAACCTGCTTCACGAGCGTGGCCTGGAGCGCTTCGTCAATCCGCAATCGCCCGTCCAGATGCTGACCGGCAAAGAGACGAAGATTTCGTCGGAATACTACCAGGTCAACAATGGCGGCGATATCGCGGCGCTGTTCGGCGTCTGCAAGGCGCTGATCGAGGCCGACGACATTCTAAAGGCCTCCGGCAAAAGCATCGTTGCGGGGGAGGATGGCAAGCCGAAAGATCCCGGCAATGCGGCAATGGTCGCGTTCGCGGCCTCAATGCGCGCAGCCGACAAGAAACACGTGCTCGACCACGATTTCATCAATCAGCACACGACCGGGTTTGAAGAATTCGCTGAGGCGTGCCGTGGTCATCGCTGGGAGGAGCTGGAGCGTGTCTCCGGCCTCAGTCGCGACCAGATGATGCAGGCCGCTGCGACCTATGCCAACGCCGATGCAGTGCTGTCCGTCTATGGCATGGGGCTGACGCAACATCTGATGGGGGTCCAGAACGTCCATATGGTCTGCAATCTTGCCTTGCTGCGCGGCAATATCGGCAAGCCCGGGGCAAATATCTGCGCCGTGCGCGGGCATTCCAACGTGCAGGGCCAGCGCACCGTCGGGATCACGGAAAAGCCGGGTCTCGTCCCATTGGACAAGCTCGCCGAGCTGTATGGCTTCCAACCGCCGCGCTGGACCGGCCGCTCGACGGTGGAGACATGCGAAGCCATCATGAATGGCCAATCCCGTGCTTTCATCAGCCTCGGCGGCAATTTCCTGAAAGCGGTCCCAGATACCGACGCAATGGAACAGGGATGGCGCAAACTGCGCCTGAGCGTTCAGATCGCGACGAAGCTGAACCGTAGCCATGTCGTGCATGGCGAGATCGCCTACCTGCTCCCCTGTCTGGGGCGTATCGAAGTGGACGAACAGGCGACAGGCCCTCAAGCGGTCTCCATGGAAAGCTCCATCGCCCATTTCCATGGGTCGCGCGGCCAAGCTCAACCCGCGAGCACGGAACTCCTTTCGGAACCGGCCATCGTCGCCGGCATCGCCAAGGCCACGCTCGGTGACACCAAGGTTCCATGGGACGCCTGGGTCGGCAACTATGCCGAAATACGGGACGCCATCGAGCGCACCTACCCGGAAACCTTCAAGGACTTCAACAAGCGGCTTTTCAAACCGGGGGGCTTCGCCAGGCCGTTGCCGGCGCGCGAGCGCAAATGGGTGACACAAAGCGGCAAGGCGAATTTCATCACGCCGGAAAGACTTTTTCCGGAGTTGGGGACTGAGCGGAGCGCCGATGTCCTCCATCTCGCGACGCTTCGCTCCAACGACCAGTTCAACACCACGATCTACGGTTACAGCGACCGTTTCCGCGGCATCAGCGGCACGCGCCGGGTCGTGTTCCTGAACCGAAAGGACATTGCGCGTCTGGGGCTCGCCGAGGGCGAGAACGTCGACCTGACGACAGCAATCGACGCGGCGACCGCTCGCGTCGTGACGAACTTGAAGGTCGTCGCCTATGACATCCCGAAGGGTTGCTGCGCGGCCTATTATCCTGAGACGAACCCGCTGTTCCCGCTGGCGCATCACGACCCGAAGTCGAAGACGCCATCCTACAAACTCTTGCCGGTCCGTCTCAGCCGATCGCGCACCGGTCCTGATGGTTGAATTCCAGAGCGGTATCTTTCCACTAGGATCGCTCTATCTCATTGTTTAACGCAATTCCGGGCCGAAACCATTCTAGTCGCTCCTGGGATTGCTCTCGGGCGGAGGGCCGCTTGGCAGAGAAGGTTTCCAGCTCTTCGAAGGCAGTGTTCGCGCTGGCGGGAGTTCTATTCCTTGCCGCTTCCGGGGCGATCCTGGGATGGTTCCGGCAGCCGAGAGAGCTTCGCCTCGACCCACCCCTCTCGGCCAATCTCGACCGCATCAAGCTGATGCCAAACGGCATCAGCGGATCGCCTCCCGAAAGCTATTTCGCAATCGGCAAACCTTATGAATCCGACGCCTGGAACCTCAGCCAGGGCAAGCGGCTTTATGCGTGGTTCGGTTGCGGCTCCTGCCATGGCGACGGCCGCGGCGGCGTCGGTCCCTCCTTCCTCGATGGCTGGTGGCTTTACGGCCCCGAAATGGTCTCGATCGTCGCCTCCATTCGGGAC
>NZ_RZSJ01000656.1:0-3261 GCF_003998025.1 Mesorhizobium sp. M8A.F.Ca.ET.021.01.1.1 | reverse complement strand
CGTGCCAGCGCAGGAAGGGATTGGTCGACAGTTCCTCGCCGATCGTCGTCGGCAGTGTCGGCTTGTTGTCGACCCGCAGCGCTTCAATCCGCGCGGCGCGTTCCTTCAATGCCGAATTGGTGGGGTCGACGCTCAGCGCGAAACGGGCATTGGCGAGCGTGTATTCGTGGCCGCAATAGATTGTCGTCTCGGCCGGAAGGGCTGCGAGCTTCTTCAGCGATTCGTACATGACCGGCGGCTTGCATTCGAACAGCCGCCCGCAACCCAGCGCGAACAGCGTATCCGCGGTGAACGCGACTTTCGATGCCGGCAGATGGTAGGAGACATGGCCGGCGGTATGCCCGGGCGTGGCGATCACCTCGATGCGCTCATCGCCGAGATGAAGGACGGAGCCTTCTTCGACCGTTTCGTCGATGCCAGGGATTTTCGCCTTCTCCGCCTCCGGGCCGACGATGCGCAGCTTGAAGCGCTCCTTCAGCGCCAGGTTGGCCTCGACGTGATCCATATGATGATGCGTGGTCAGGATGACAGTCGGCGTCCAGCCGGTGCGCTTGATGGCGGCCAGGATCGGCGCTTCCTCGGGCGCGTCGATGATCGCGGTCTGGCCGCTATTGGGATCATGCACTAAGACGCCGAAATTGTCGGTGCGGCACATGAACTGTTCGATTTCGACCGGCATCGCGTCTCTCCATTAGAGCGCCGTGCGTCCAGCTGGACGCACAAGGACGCTCTAACATTTTTTTGCTGCTGCATCGTGCTTTCCGAAATCGAAACCGATTTCGGGCCGATGCAGTACCGCCGCAGACATAGGGCGCCGCTTCGTGAATGTCATCCCGGGTGACAAAGCGAATAGTCATCCCGGGATGTCAAAATGACGTCCGCCGCGCCGACCACTTGGGCCTTTTGTTGAATCCGGCTGATATCACGGCTACATCCCTGACATGCATTCCGACATCGTCGACCTTCGCTCCTTCTATTCGACAACGCTCGGCCGGTTCGCCGAGCGCTCGATCACCATGGCGCTGTCGTCGATATGGGCCGCGGTGCCCAATGAGCGGCTCGTCGGCCTCGGCTATACCTTGCCCTGGCTGGAGCGCTTCGGCTCCGATGCCGAGCGGGTCTTCGCCTTCATGCCGGCGACACAGGGCGCCGTGGTCTGGCCGGCGACCGGGCCGACGGCAACGGCACTGGTCTTCGACGAGGAGCTGCCGCTGGTCGATTCCTGCATCGACCGCATGCTGCTCGTCCATTCGCTCGAACATGTCGAGAACCCGCGCGAAACGCTGAACGAGATCTGGCGGGTCCTGTCGCCGGCGGGGCGCGTCGTCATCGTGGTACCCAACCGGCGCGGTGTCTGGGCGCGCTTCGAGCATACGCCGTTCGGCAACGGGCGGCCGTTCTCACGCGGGCAGCTCACCGAACTGCTGCGCGAGGCGAATTTCACGCCGGCCGCCTGGTCCGATGCCCTGTTCTTCCCGCCATCGCGGCGGCACTTCATGATGCGCTTCCACAATGTGCTGGAGCGTGCCGGCCGGCGGCTGTGGCCGATCTTCTCCGGCGTCATCGTGGTGGAAGCGCAGAAGCGGCTTTATCAAGGCGTGCCGGTGGCCCAGCGCGCATCTCGCCGCGTCTTCATGCCGGTGCTGTCGCCGCATGGCGCGACGCGGCTCGGCCGCCGGGCCGAGGGAAGGGGTGCAGCATCGTCGGCTCGGCAAGTGACACCTTCGTGATCGCAATGGAAACTTGCATCGCGCGGCATGTTTCCGACCTATCTGTCGTGCTGGGCTCGCGGAGTGCTTGAGGGCTGCCGCCGTCGGCTCTCTTCATCCGGTTTCAGCTTCGCTACTGAATGCAAGGATCTCGGCCATGGCTGATCAACTGGACAATCAGGCCACCGTTCAACCGGTCGCCGTGGCCAGCAGCCTGCGCGATCAGGTGGCGACGATCAAACGGGCGCTCATCGGATCGCCGGTTCGCAAATGGTTGCTGTGGACGTCGGCCGGCATCATGGCCGTCATCGTCGCGACGTCGATCGGCCAGGTTCTGCTCAATCGCTGGAACCAACCCTTTTACGACGCGCTCGCGCGCCGCGACATGGCCGCCTTCCTGCATCAGCTTCTCGTCTTTGCCATGATCGCCGGCGGGCTGCTGGTGCTCAACATCGGCCAGACATGGCTCAACCAGATGATCCGGCTGAAGCTGCGCGAGGCGCTGACGCTGGATTTGATCGACCAGTGGATGCGGCCGGCGCGTGCTTTCCGGCTGGCCAATGCCGGCGCCATCGGCGTCAATCCCGATCAGCGCATGCAGCAGGATGCCGCGCATCTGTCGGACCTGTCGACCGATCTTGGTGTCGGCCTGCTGCAGTCGTTCATCCTGCTCGTGTCTTTCGTCGGCGTGCTGTGGGAGCTGTCCTCGGGCTTTGTGTTCCACATTGGTGGTTTGTCGCTGGCGATACCGGGCTACATGGTCTGGGCGGCGTTCCTCTATGCCGGCACCGCCTCCTGGCTGAGCTGGCTGGTCGGCCGGCCGCTCATCCGTCTCAACAGCGACCGCTATACGCGCGAAGCGGAGCTGCGCTCCTCGATGGTGCGCGTCAACGAGAACGTCGATGCCATCGCGCTGTACCGAGGCGAGGATGACGCCAGGCGACGGCTCGAACTCGACCTTGGCACGGTGCTGGGTGCCATGCGGCGCATCTACACCGCCCAGATCAACCTCTCCTGGGTAACCGACACCTATGGCTGGATCACCGTCGTGGCCCCGATCCTGGTTGCCTCGCCGGTCTATTTCTCGGGCGATATCAGCTTTGGCGGGCTGATGATGGCGGTCGGCGCCTTCAACCAGGTGCATTCATCGTTGCGCTGGTTCATCAACAACATCGGCAGCATCGCCGACTGGCGTGCCACGCTGATGCGTGTCGCCGACTTCCGCATCGCGCTCGATGAAACCGATGTGCTGCACGACAAGGAGAAGCGTATCTCCTTCGATGAAAACGCCAATGGCAGCCTGACGTTCGAGAAACTCCAGGTGGCCTCGCCGGCGGGTTGTACGAAGCTCTCCGACCAGCATGTCGAAATCCATGTCGGCGAGCGCGTGATGATCACCGGCGAGCCCGGCGCCGGCAAGACGCTGTTCTTCCGCGCCATTGCCGGCCTGTGGCCATGGGGGGGCGGAAAGATCGGCATGCCGGCGGGAGAAACCCCCATCTTCCTGCCCCGTGTCCCTTTCTTCCCCCCCGGTACGCTGCGCGGGGTGCTT
>NZ_RZSJ01000655.1:0-3272 GCF_003998025.1 Mesorhizobium sp. M8A.F.Ca.ET.021.01.1.1 | reverse complement strand
CCGCCACAACCGAAACCGGCGCCGTGAGCACGGCCGCTCCGGCAGGCAATGCCATGAGTTCCGCCGCGCCGGCAGCGGAAGCAGCTGCTCCGGCAGCGGAGGATGAAGGCTGGGCGCCGGCCGACGGCTTAGAGCGTTTCGCCTTCAGCGTGCTTGCCAATATCGTCACCGGCATCGGCTTCGCATTGGTCCTGGTCGCGGTTTCGGAATTCGCAGGCGGCGTCGGCAACTGGCGCCAGGGCGTTTTCTGGGGTCTGGCCGGCTTTGCCGTGTTCACACTGGCGCCTGGCCTCGGCCTGCAGCCGGAGCTGCCTGCAATGCCGGCGGCCGATCTCCTGCCGCGCCAGATCTGGTGGTCGGCAACGGTGGCGGCAACCGCTATCGGCCTTGGCCTGATCGTGTTTCGCAGATCGCTGCCGTTGACCATCCTCGCGGTCTTGCTGATCGTCGCGCCGCACATTGTCGGCGCGCCGCAGCCCGACAGCTTCGAGACACCGATCCCGGAAGGCCTGCACCATCAGTTCGTGGTGGCGGTGACGGTGACAAATCTGGTGTTCTGGCTGGTGCTCGGCGCGGTCGTTGGCGTGGTTCGCGGGCGCTTCACCGGCACGGCGACCAGCCTGCGCGACAGCTTTGCCTGATCTGGGCAAGCTGACCTTCATCATCGGTGGTGCGCGCTCCGGCAAGAGCGCGCACGCAGAAACTCTGGTGGCGGCGTTGCCCTCGCCATGGGCCTATATCGCCACGGCGCAAGCCTATGACGACGAGATGCATGAACGCATCGCGCTGCACCGCTCGCGGCGCGGCGAGGGCTGGTCGACCATCGACGCGCCACTCGACCTTGCCGAAGCCCTGGAGGCGTTGCCGGATGATCAGCCGGTGCTTGTCGACTGCCTGACGCTGTGGCTGACCAATCACATGCTGGCGGATCACGACGTCGAGGCCGCGTGCCGACGGCTGGCGGACGTTCTGTCGCGGCCGCGCGGGCCGTGGTTCGTGGTGTCGAACGAGGTCGGGCAAGGCATCGTGCCCGACAATGCGCTGGGGCGGCGTTTTCGCGACGACGCCGGTCGGCTCAACCAGCGGGTCGCCGCGGTCGCCGATACGGTGCTCCTGATGGTGGCGGGGCTACCGCTCAAGGTGAAATGAAATGACCGAAGACAAGGGCTCCAAAGACCGGGATGAAGAACGCCATCGCGCCAAGATGGCCAAGCGCAAGGCGGTGCAGGACGCCGAGGTCGCGGGCAAGACGATCGAGAAGGGGTTGCTGATCGTCAACACCGGCCCCGGCAAGGGCAAGACCACGGCCGCCTTCGGTCTCGCACTGCGGATGCTCGGCTACGGCAAGCGCGTCGGCGTCGTCCAGTTCATCAAGGGCAAATGGCACACCGGCGAGAAGGACGCTTTCGCCGCCTTCGGCGACCGGATCGTCTGGCATGCGATGGGCGAGGGGTTCACCTGGGAAACGCAGGATCTGAAGCGCGACATCGCGGCCGCCGAAGCCGCCTGGGCCAAGGCCGTGGAATTGATTGGCGACCCCTCGATCAGCCTTGTCGTGCTCGATGAACTCAACATCGCGCTGCGCTACGATTATCTCGATCTCGACAAGGTGGTTGCCGCGCTCAAGGCTCGCCGCGAGGGCCTGCACGTTGTCGTCACCGGTCGCAACGCGAAGCCGGCGCTGGTCGAGGCGGCGGACCTGGTCACCGAGATGGGGCTGACGAAGCACCATTTTTCCGCCGGCGTAAAAGCGCAGCAGGGCATCGAGTTCTAGAACACCAGGATTGCGATCACCGCGATCAGCCCAAACAGGCCAATCAGCAAATAGTCGGCGACACGATAAAGTTGGAGCGCCCGCCGGATGTCGCCGCTGTCGACATCGCGTCGTCCGTCTTCGCCCATGAAGACGTCGTCGACCACGACGCCGCCATAGCTGCGCGGCCCGGCGAGCGCGAGGCCAAGTGCGCCGGCCATGGCCGCTTCCGGCCAGCCGGCATTGGGCGAGCGGTGTTTTTTCGCGTCGCGCCGTACCGCCTGCCAGGCATTGCCGGGGTCGGTGCCCTTGACCAGGAAAGCGGCCAGCACAATCAGCACCGCCGTCAGCCGTGATGCCGGCAGGTTGATCCAATCGTCGAAGCGTGCCGCCGCCCAGCCGAAGGCCTCATGGCGTGGGGTGCGGTGGCCGATCATCGAATCGGCGGTGTTGGCGGCCTTGTAGGCGGCGCCGCCGGCCAGCCCGCCGACACCGGTCCAGAAGGCGGGGGCGACGATGCCGTCGGAGAAATTCTCCGCCAGGCTCTCGATCGCCGCCCGGCAGACGCCGGCGCGGTCCAGCGTTTCGGGATCGCGGCCAACGATTCGCGAGACGGCGGCTCGGCCCATGTCGAGGCCTCCGCTGTCGAGCGCGTCGGCGACGGCTTCGACGTGTTCGTAAAGGCTTTTCTGCGACAGAAGCGATGTCGCCAGAAGGACGGCAATGATCAATCCCAAGGGGACGAACCAGAGCAGGACAAGCTGCACGCAAAGACCTGCTGCCGCCGGCACCAGCACGATGACGAGAAGCGCCTGGACACCACGTTGGCGACGCAGCGCGTCGGGATCAGTGGCGCGGTTGAGCCTCAAGTCGAGAAAGGATATCAGCCTTCCGAACCACGTCACCGGATGGCCGATGGCGCGAAACAGCCAGTCGGGATAACCGAGGGCGAATTCGACAACCAATGACAGGAAAGCGATCAGGACTGACATGAAGCTTCTTGAAGGAGCGGTGGACCATGGTGGAAGTCTTGGCCGGGCAAGGGCGCTTTTCCCCAATGCCGTGCTGCCGTTCGTCGACCTCTCGACCGGTATCAATCCGCACTCCTACCCGCTTTTCGACCTGCCCGCCACCGCCCTGTGGCGATTGCCGGAGGCCGCGCGTGGGTGCGAGCTGATAGAGATTGCGGCCCAAACCTATGGCGCGCCTTCAGCGGGCAACGTCGTGGCGGCGCCTGGTACGCAGATTCTGCTGCCGCGCGTGGCATCGCTGGTGCGGCCCGGCAAGGCATTGGTGCTGGCGCCGACCTATGCGGAACACGCCAGGGCGGCGGCAATCGCCGGGCACGAGGTGGCCGGGGTCGGCGATTTCGCCGCGCTGGCCGAAGCCGACCTCGCCATCATCGTCAATCCGAACAATCCGGATGGGCGCATCATCGAGCGCGACCGGCTGCTGGCGCTGGCCGCCAGGTTGCGCGCCAGGGGCGGGTTGCTGGTCGTCGACGAGGCGTTCATGGATG
>NZ_RZSJ01000654.1:0-3274 GCF_003998025.1 Mesorhizobium sp. M8A.F.Ca.ET.021.01.1.1 | reverse complement strand
ACCCAGGTCACGCTGGGCTCTGCCGCCAACGTGGCCGGCATCAACTTCTCATTCACCAATGCCGATGTCAGCTTCGGCACGACCATCGTGACGATGGGCGCCGGCGCCAACCAGAGCGGCATCAGCTTCGCAACTGCCAGTGCCGATGCCAGCTTCGGGGCAACCACCGTGACAATGGGCGCTGGCGCCAACCAGACCGGCATCAACTTCAGCGGCGCCTTTGCCACGGCCGATTTCGGCGTGACTCATATCACCGGCACCGGTGACCTGACCTCGCGCGGCATCGACCTGTCGTCGACGCAAGCCGACAAGACCATCACCTTCGCGCGCGGCTCCAGCATTTCCAATGTCGGCGTCGGCGTCGAGCTGTCGTCGGGCGGCACCACGGCGACCTCGGCCAATGCCAACTTCACCTTCGGCGACGGCACTTCCGCCGATGGGCTGCAATCCTCCATCAGCGCGGCGGCGGGCGGCTATACCGTCAACACGGTCGGGCTCAATCCGGCGCTCGGCAATTACAATTTCAACGATGTCGCCTTCACCGGCAGCGCGCATCTGGCCAGCGCGGTTGGTGGGACCATCATGGTCTCGCAGAACGGCGGCGTCATCGCCGCCGGCACGGATGGGCTGAGCGCGGATGTGAGCACCATTTCGGTGACCGCCGCCGATGCCATGAGCGGCAGCGGTGTGGTCTTCGCCTTTGTCGGCACGGTCGATCTCAGCGGCACGCCGTTCACGCTCGATTCGGGCCAGTCGATCACCGGCTTCGGCAACGGCAACTCGATCCTCACCTCCGGCACGGTCCAGCCGATCAACGTCCAGGGCAATCTCGGGGCAACCGGCGGCAACGTCACCGGCGACGAGGGCGTGGTCAAGAGCACGGGCAGCGATACCCTGCACCTGCTCGGCAGCAATCAGGTGAAGAACACCGCTTTCGACTTCAGCGGCGGCAGCGGCTCGGTCTTCCTCATCGACGAGAGCGCGGTCGGCTTCGGCAATGCCGGCGGCATCGTCGTTGACGGCGTCACGGTCAGCAATGTCGCCGTTGGCCAGACCGCCTTCAAGGTCGACGGCCTCACCACCAACGTGTCGATCACCAACAACAACATCAACGTCGCCGGCACGCTGCTCGCCGCCGATGGCGGCAATGGCAACATCACGCTCACGCGCGGCAATTTGCCCAACAGCGGCCCGGCCGGCACGCTGACCGGCGGCGGTGTCACGATCTCCAACCGCACCGGCGGCCTGGTCGATTTCACCGACAAGGCGACCATCGGCGGCAACGGCGTTTCGCTGACCAACAATACCGGCGCTGGGATTACCTTCGCGGATGTGGACATCAGCACCAATGGCGCGACGGCGTTCAGCGCCAGCGGCGGCGGCACGGTCAATGTCACGACGGGCACGATCAGCGCCACGGGCGCCCAAGCGGCGGCGCTCGACGGCATCACCGCTGGTATCAACTTCGCCTCGACCAACGCCACGTTCGGCTCGGGCAACGGCATCGACCTGCAGGCTCTCAGCGGCACAGCCGCTTTCGGCACCGGCACGCTGACCAACACCGGCGCGGGCACGTCCTTCAATGTCGGCTCGGCGACCGATCAGAGCGGCGGCAACGCCGTTATCTCCTATGGCGGCACCATCGCCAGCAACGGCACCGGCGCGGCGGCTTCGATCCAGGAACTGACCGGCGGCTCGGTGACGCTGTCGGGCAATTTGACGGACAGCCTCACGGGCGCCGGCGGCAATATCGTCGTTGCCGGCATCGACAACGGCACGGCGGCGACGGTCACCTTCTCCGGCACGACCAAGCAGATCGACTCGGGCGCGACCGACGGCGCCAGCCTGACCGGCAATCCGAACGGCACGGTCGACTTCAGCAATGGCGGCCTCGTCATCACCACCACGAGCGGTGCGGGCTTTACCGCCAGCACCACCGGCCTGGGCACGGTCAGTGTCAGCGACACCGGCAACACCATCACTACCGCGACCGGCACCGCGCTCAACCTCGACGGCGCGACGATCGGCGCCGGCGGCGTCACCTTCGATTCCATCACGGTCAACGGTGCGGCGACCGGCATTGCGCTGAACAATGTCAGCGGCGGCGCCATCAGCCTCGGCGTGGTCGACCTGCAAGGCATCACGTCGCGTGGCGTCGACATTTCCGGCACGCTCGGCTCGACGCTTGATTTCACCAGCCTCAACATCGGGCTCGGCGCCACCAACGCGGCCGGCCTCGACCTCAGCGGCGCCGCGCTCGGCGCCAGCAACATCACGGCTGGCGATTTCGACGTCGATGGCGGCAGCTTCGCCGGCACGATCGGCATCGACATGGCCGGCACGACCGGCACCGGTACGATCCAGCTCGGCGACCTCGTCAACAACAACCCCGGTCCGAGTGGCCAGACCTCGACCATCGCCAATGTCGGCTATGGCGTGCAGTTCTCCAGCACCACCAACGCCAAGCTGGTCTTCGGCGATGGCCAGGGTCCGGCCGAATCGTCGATCGCCACCACCGGCGGCCAGGTCATCCACGCCACCGATAGCTTGCCGACCAATGGCGACTACAATTTCAACGACGTCAATTTCACCGGCGACATTTCGAACCTGTCGTCGATCAGCGTCTACTACGTCACCGAAGGCGGCACCGGCGACGGCAGCCTCGCCAATCCGGGCAGCTATGCTGGCGCCCAGGCGTCCACCACCGCCAATGTCATCGTGCTGATCGACCAGACCACCGGCGGCAGCCAGTCGACGATCGACCTCGCCGGAACCACGTTCCAGCTCGACGACGGACAGGTGCTGCTCGCCTTCAAGAGCGGCGACGCTGCCGTCGATGTCTCGCAGCTCGGCGTCGACGCCAGCGGCGGCGCCGGGGCGTCGTTCCATTTCACCACCGTGCAGAACTCGACGGTCGTCTCGGCCCCCGCCGGCATCGATACGCTGCGGCCTGTCCTGCAGAGCAACAACGCCGGATCGGTCGTCAGCCTGGCGACATCAGGCTCGGGCCTGATCACCGGTGGCGTCCAGAACCTCATCATCAGCAACACCGGCACCGGCGCCGGTATTTCCGGCAGCGCGTCGGCCGCCTCCAGTTTCTTCCTGAGGAACAACGACATCGCCGCCGGCGGCAGGGCGCTCGATTTCATCACCAGCGGCGGCGCAACGGCCGACAAGCTGCTGCTGTCGATCGACGGAAACACGCTGAAATCGACGGGATCGGCGCTGGCAGCGTCGTTCGTCGGCCAGAACATCAACGCGACGCAGAATTCGA
>NZ_RZSJ01000653.1:0-3277 GCF_003998025.1 Mesorhizobium sp. M8A.F.Ca.ET.021.01.1.1 | reverse complement strand
CTCGGCGATAGTGTCGGTGGTGGCTGTCACATCAGTCATGCCGCGAGACTACGCCACTCCATCCTGACATCGTAGCGTCAGCAACATTGACCATCAGAGCCTCTTGCGAAAATGCTCGCCGCCGACGATCAGCAGGCCGGCGGCGACGATAAGGGCAGCACCCAGAAAAACCTCGCGGCGTGGCACGTCGCCCCAGATCGCGAAGCCGAGCGCGAACGCCCACATCAGGGAGGTGTATTCGAGGGGCGCCAGGATCGATGCCGGCGTCCGCTTCATGCTTTCGAAGAGAAGATATTGCGCCAGGCCGCCGAGTGCGCCGACGCTGGCAAGAAGCAGCAATTGTGTCGGGTCCGGCGTATGCCACCACAACAAAGCCGGCACCGCCGAAAACACCAGGAAGTTGAAATTGTTGAGGAGGAGCTGGATCATCGAGCGCTCGGCAAGGGCCGTCTTGCGCAGCAGCACGATGGCGATGCCCCACAGGAAGGCCGCCGTCAGCACCAGCAACACGGGTACCGAAAGGCCGAGATGGCCGGGATCGCAGGCGACAAAGACACCGGCAAAGCCGATCAGAACCGCCAGCCAGCGCAAAACAGGCACCTTTTCGCCGAGCAGGACCACCGAAAGCACGGTGACGATGATCGGGGCCGCGTAATAGACGGTGGTCAGTTCGGCGAGCTGCAGGCTGCGGGCGGCATTATAATAGCAAAGCCAGGCGGCAAGCGTGAAGGCGCTGCGCACCAGCATTGGCAACACAATCGGCGAGCGCACGGTATCGGTAAACAGCCGCCGCCCGCCGATGGCCGCGCAGGCACCAAGAATTGTGATGCTGCGAAAGAACATGATCTGCCAGACGCTCATGCCGGCAACCAGCAGCTTGATCGAGGCATCCTGCGTCGAAAACAGCAAGTAGGCGGCGCCGGTCAAAAAGATGCCGGCGAGAACTCTTTCGCGTGTATCGAGAATGGCGATATCGGCCATAAGGCATGCGCCTGCTTGTGTGAGGGCGGCTCCGGCCCCTGTCGGCTCCGCTCTGCCAGCTATACGGGCGAAATCCGGCACGACGCTGCTCCAGCACCGCGCTTGCCTTTGGGGCAGGGGGCGGCGGCGCGAAATACAGCCTGTCCCGGATGCGGCTTCTGGCGCGGCCCGGCTGATTGGTTTAGCATCGTCGCATAAAGCCTGAGAAGGGCGGCGCGCGGAACGCCGGGGAACGGACAGCGAATTGGCGCTCAGCTCATGCCAGATGTAGCATGCGCAGGCGCGGCCTGACGGGCCGCCTATGTCAGAGCGGATATTTCGGGGGAGAAGGCCGATGCGGAAACTGCAGTCGCAAGGCGTCCATCACATCACGCTGGTCGGTGCCGGCCGTCAGACCTCGATCGATTTCTGGGAAGGTGTGCTGGGCATGCCTTTCATCTTCGAGCAGCCCAACCTCGACAAGCCGACCGAAAGCCATCTGTATTTCGATCCGGGCGACGGCCGGCTGATCACCATCTTCACCGACGAGACCCGCACGGCCGTGAAGCGCCGCACCCCAACCGACCCGGGCTGCGTTCATCACATCGCCTTTTCGGTGTCGCGGGTCACCTTCCTGCAGGCGGTCGCCCGGCTCGACGAGCGCGCCATCAAGCACAGCGGCGTCAAGGATCGCGGCTTCATGGATTCGATCTATTTCGAGGACCCGCTCGGCCTGCTGATCGAGCTTGCCTCCTATCGTTTCGAGCCGCCTGCGGGCTTCACCCATGCCGACGTGCTGATGGAGGCGCACAGGCTTCGCGTCGCGCGTGGCGACTACAACATCGCCGAAGTGCATCTGGCTGACGCCATCCAGGCTCTGGTGGAACGCGCGCGCGCGACATTGTCGGCCGACCGGGCACCCAAAAATCCATATTGAGCGCTGAACAGGCAAGGGAGGAATATGTGGCAAAGGCAATGACGAAGAGCGCAAGCAAGCCGGTGGGCAAACCAGCGTCAAAACCGGCGGCAAAAGCAGCCGCCAAACCAGCGGCCAAGACGGCGTCAAGGGCAGCCGCCGGCAAGACGGTGGCCAGGGCCAAGGCGAAACCGGCAAAGAAACCGGCGCTGACCATCAGCATGCTGAAGCCGAGCGTCAACAACATGACCGTTCGCGTCTTTGCCCGCGCCGCCGGGCTCGACCATGCGGAGACCGATGCGTGGGGGCTGACGCGCTCGCCGGAATACATGGCGCGCAATCCGGCCCATCTGACGCCGATGATCGAGGACAAGGGCCTGCCGCGCGGCGTGCTTTGGGAGAGCTGTGCCATCATGCAATATCTTTCCAACAAGCATGGGTTGGAGAAGTTCTACCCCAAGGCGCCAGCCAAGCGGGCAATGATAGACAGCGCCATGTTCTATCTGATCGGCACGCTCTATCCCTATGTGGCGCGCGCCACCTATCCCGCGCTCGGCTTCCCGCAATATGCCGGCGAGGTCGGTCACAGCGACGCCCATCCGGACAGGAAATCGGAGGCACAGAAGGCGGCGGTCGCCGCCATTGCCGAACCGCTCGAGGTCTTCCATTCCTTCTTCCGCGACGGCAAGCCGTTCATCGGTGGCAAGAACCCGTCGATCGCCGACATCCGCCTGGCGGCGACCCTCGAATTCCTCGCCGTCATCGACTACGCCCTGCCCAAATGGGCGAAGGAGTACATGGCGGCGATGGAGAAGAAGCTCGGCAAGGCCTATGCCGGCCCTGCCGGCGACGTGCGCGGCTACATCGCCCATGTGAGGTCGCAGGCCAAGGCGTGATTCCAACCCGTTGATGGGGCGGTGAGCTGCGGAAGCAGTCACCGACTGATTTCACCGGTGGCGTCACGGTTCCCCGCCAGCTTGAAGTTGGCGGGGCTTGCGTTAGTCTGGGCGCGGATGCAGTCGAATTTTTCTCTCGACCGGCTTGAACGCTGGAGCGGTGGCGTGGCTGCCGCGGCCCTGGCGGCAACGCCCGAAGACTTGTCGGCCCGCTTCAGCGCGGCGGCAGGCGTGCTGCTTGGCTCGGATCGTGTCTATGTTGGCTTCTATCGTCGCGATATAACGTCCCTGACCATCGACGATGCCGGACCCGATCGCTGGAACCGCGACTATGATGCGCGCATCTATCGCCAGGATCCCTTCTTTCAGAGGTTCGCCAGCACCAGACAGGATTTCCTGCTGCCCTTGTCGGCTCTCAGCCACGGCGATTTCCAGCGCACGCCCTATTATCGCGAATTCTACGGGCCCTCCGGCAGCTTCGATGAAATAACGGGCGTCTTCAATC